>NZ_JBNNMG010000005.1:0-66612 GCF_050272555.1 Lysinibacillus sp. NPDC047702
AGATCCCTCAAAGACGATGAGGTAGATAGGTTCGAGGTGGAAGTGTGGTGACACATGGAGCTGACGAATACTAATCGATCGAGGACTTAACCAAAATGTTTGAAACATTCAATGCACCGTTTATCCAGTTTTGAAAGAATAATTTCTTTCAAGGGTTTCAAGATACGAGTAGTTCGAGGAAGCGATGGAGAGAGGGAAGGAGCGTACTCAAGTACGTGACTGACTGAACGACAGAAGCTGACGAAGAAATGCGACGTATATTGAAAGCCGTTCATAGTCTAGTGATGATGGCAAAGAGGTCACACCCGTTCCCATACCGAACACGGAAGTTAAGCTCTTTAGCGCCGATGGTAGTTGGGGGCTTCCCCCTGTGAGAGTAGGACATTGCTAGGCAATAGTAAAACCAGAGTACATTACTCTGGTTTTTTCTTTTTTTCTGTAAAAAACTATTTCATGCTTGAGTTGGGAGTCAGAAACTCATGATTGTTTTATTATAATAAGAAAAATGGGCATTTATCAATTACACCCAACGTAATTGCCGTCCAGATTTTTTCGAACTTGCTCGAAAAGTTCATCTTGATAAAAATTCCATTCATCTCGCACCTATAGAGGTGATAGTATTTTGTACTGAACTTCGCTTTCGGTACAAAAACATTTGTTGCTGTCACTCCACTTTCATACACTAAAAATCTGCTGATTTAAGATAAACTGATTACAAATAGGTAAATTTAGGATTTCGAAAATTGTGCAAATCCATTAAAACATAAAATTTGGGTTGATTTGATTGATATACTCCTGATTAGGTAGACAGATAAAATCCAACTACTTAATCAGGAGTATTTTTTATGGATCGATATAAACATCTAGTTAAAATAAAATTATAAGCGTTCATTCGAAGAGTGTAACACTGGTGAAACTGTTTGCAAACTATCAAGAGACAGCATAAGCATATGGCACTCCCTAATTCAATGAATGAAAAAATTCGAGACAATTGGGAAGTAGGATTACCAGACTGGATGAATATAAGAAGGATAAATATTATTTACATCGTTATGACTTTTTAGACGGATTATATTTAGTTCTATAAACACCATTGCTATCTAAAGCTACACGATCTGAATCTATTGAAATTCATAGTTCAAGAGCACTTACCACTTGGCAAGGAGAAGTTCAAATCAATTCTATATGCTCCAATTCTAAAATTTAGAACTCTAAAGCATTTCGAAGATTATTTAAATAAGATTGACTTACGGGTAGTTCGCTTCCATCTTTTAAAGTAATTATAAAATTTGAAGTAAGATCTCGCGCCATTTTTTTTATGAAATAAATATTCACAATATAGGATCTATGAATGCGAATAAAGAACGAAGGTAAACGCATTTGTAGCTCCTTTAGTGTGATACTAGTTTTAAATTGATCTCCCTCCACATAAAACCACGTTTTTTTCTGTAGGCTCTCAATATGAGATATCTTATCAATAGCCACAGGATTCCATTCTTCCTCATGTTTGCCTGTTAAGAATTGAAATGGTTCTAATTTCTTTTCTGTAAAGGCTGAAGGTAATACTACAACAAGTGCTGCAGGTGCATCTAAAATGTGTATCGGATAGCCTATACCATAATAGGGTGTTTCAAATAGGGAATTATCTAAAATTGCATCTGTCCGTTTTCCTGTACGGATCACCTGCTCCGCAATGCTACCAGGTTGGACTTTTTGCCCCACTTTCAAGTTGATGTTTTGATGTCCAGAATGAAAATAAATATAAGAGTTTTCGACAGCAATTGCAATGGAAGAGTAGGCTGGAATCCAGTCCTTTAATATTGAAATAAACTGTTGTGAAATATCTTTTGGTAAAGAAAACGACTCATTATTCATTGTGAATATCCCCCTTGTTTGTAAACAGTTTACCAAATTTCGTCGTTGAAAAAAGTAGTTTTATCATTAAAATTTGGTCTTTTATCTAAAAATAATGAAAATTCAGATGTTCTGTTATATATTAATTTACAACAAATAAACCTGTTATGGAACAGTTAATTAAAAGTTTTTTAACAGAGTGAATTGTATACAAAGGGGAAGGTGGAATTTCAATATGTCAACACGTCAAGAAAAAATTCAAGTACTAGAAAAAGAATGGGCAGAGAACCCACGTTGGGCAGGTATTGAACGCTCATATTCAGCTGAAGAGGTTATTAAGCTACAGGGTTCTATTATACTTGAACAAACTTTAGCATCTAAAGGTGCTGCTCGACTTTGGAAGTCTCTACATGAAGAACCATTTATTAATGCATTAGGTGCATTAACTGGTAATCAAGCTGTACAACAAGTAAAAGCAGGATTACAAGCAATTTACTTATCAGGCTGGCAAGTGGCTGCTGATGCAAACCTTTCTGGTCAAATGTACCCTGACCAATCTTTATATCCAGCGAACTCTGTACCAGCAGTAGTAAAGCGTATTAACCAAGCTTTACAACGTGCTGATCAAATCGATCATGCTGAAGGACGTGTAGATCAATTCGATTGGTTCGCTCCAATCGTGGCAGATGCTGAGGCTGGCTTCGGTGGTCCTCTAAATGTATTTGAACTTGTAAAAGGAATGATTGAAGCAGGAGCTGCTGGTGTTCACTTAGAGGATCAATTAGCTTCTGAGAAAAAATGTGGTCACTTAGGTGGTAAAGTTTTACTTCCAACACAAAATGCTGTTCGTAACTTAGTTGCTGCTCGTCTTGCAACAGATGTAATGGGTGTAGATACAATTTTAATCGCTCGTACAGATGCAGATGCAGCTGATATGGTAACATCTGATATTGATCCACGCGATGCTGAATTTATTACAGGTGAACGTACACCAGAAGGCTTCTTCCGTACAAAACCAGGTATTAAACAAGCAATTGCACGTGGTTTAGCTTACGCTCCATATGCAGATTTAATTTGGTGTGAAACATCTAAGCCATCTCTTGACGAAGCACGTGAATTTGCAGCAGCTATTCATGCTGAATTCCCAGGTAAGATGCTTGCGTATAACTGCTCACCTTCATTCAACTGGAAGGCTAACCTTTCAGAAGAGGAGATTGCTGAGTATCAACGCGAGCTTGGCAAACTAGGATATAAATTCCAATTCGTTACATTAGCTGGTTTCCATGCATTAAACCACTCTATGTTCGAACTTGCGCATGATTATAAAGATAATGGTATGGCTGCATACTCTAAGCTGCAACAAGCTGAGTTCGCATCTGAATCAAAAGGTTACACAGCTACACGCCATCAACGTGAGGTTGGTACTGGTTACTTTGATGAAGTTTCTCAAGTTATTTCTGGTGGTACTTCTTCAACAACAGCAATGGCTGGCTCTACAGAAACAGAACAATTTGTTTAATTATAAATTAATTACGCTTATATCCTAAATTCATAATCATAGATTAGTCTCCTCCGCTCCTCCTAAGGCGGGGGACGACTCAACTTAAAATCACAAAGGTGGGGGAAACTACTAATGGAACAAGCAACAACAGGTAAGCTTAAAATTGTTGGGGATCAAAATGAGCAAACAAAAGAAATCTTAACACCAGAAGCCCTTGAGTTTGTTCTTGCCCTGCACGAAAAATTTGATGCTCGACGTAAAGAATTGCTAGCAGCACGTCAAGAACGTCAAAAACGACTTGATGCAGGTGAGAAGCTTGATTTCTTACCAGAAACTAAGCATATTCGTGAGGGAGATTGGACAATTGCACCACTTCCAGCAGATTTGCAAGATCGCCGTGTTGAAATTACAGGACCTGTAGATCGTAAAATGGTTATTAATGCATTAAACTCTGGTGCAAAAATGTTTATGGCTTGCTTTGAGGATGCATCATCTCCAACATGGGAAAACATGATTGGCGGTCAAATTAATATGCGTGATGCTATTAATAAAACAATTGAATTTACTCAAGCATCCAATGGAAAAACGTATAAATTAAATGAGCAAACAGCAGTGTTATTAGTTCGTCCACGTGGTCTTCATTTACTAGAAAAGCATGTACTCGTGGATGGAGAACCGATTTCAGGTAGTTTCTTTGACTTCGGCTTGTATTTATTCCACAATGCTAAAAATGCATTGGCAAAGGGTACTGGTCCATACTTCTATTTACCAAAGCTTGAAAGCCATTTAGAGGCACGCTTATGGAATGATGTCTTTGTGTTTGCTCAAGATTATATTGGCATCCCACAAGGTACAATTAAGGCTACTGTTTTAATAGAAACAATCTTAGCTGCATTTGAAATGGATGAAATTTTATATGAACTACGTGAACACTCAGCTGGATTAAATTGTGGACGTTGGGATTATATTTTCAGCTATATCAAACGTCTACGTAACCAGCCTGATGTAATTTTACCTGACCGTGGGCAAGTAACAATGACAGTACCATTCATGAAGGCATATACGTCATTATGTATCCAAACATGTCATAAACGTAATGCTCCTGCAATGGGCGGAATGGCAGCACAAATTCCAGTTAAAGGTGACGATAAAGCGAATGCAGTAGCATTTGCAAAAGTTGCTGAGGATAAGCGTCGTGAGGCAACAGACGGTCATGACGGTACTTGGGTTGCACATCCAGGTATGGTTGCCACGGCAATGGAGCAGTTTGATGCAATTATGACAACGCCAAATCAAATCCATAAAAAACGTGAAGATGTAAATGTTATTGCTGAAGATTTAGTAGCTGTTCCAGAAGGTACAATTACACTCGATGGTCTTCGTGTAAACTGTAGTGTAGGAGTTCAATATATTGCCTCATGGTTACGAGGAAACGGAGCTGCACCAATTAATAACTTGATGGAAGATGCTGCAACTGCGGAAATCTCTCGTACGCAAGTATGGCAATGGATTCGTCATCCTAAGGGTATTTTAGATGATGGACGTGGCATTACATTGGCATTCGTACTAGAAATCTTGGAAGAAGAGCTTGTGAAAATTAAAGAGGCTGTTGGGGAACAAGCCTATAACAGTGGTCGCTATGATGAAGCTGCCGAGCTGTTTAAATCTTTAATTGAGCAAGATGAATTTGCCGAATTCTTGACACTTCCAGGTTATGAAAAATTAGCTTAATCCAAAACAATCTACTAAACGAACATATCCAACTTTCCTAAATGATTGTGGACTGAACTCGAATGCAGTCCACCCAATTCCACTATTGAAATGAGCGGGGTCTGTTCCCCCGTTCCTTTCTAAACGAAATGAGCGCGTTTTTGCAATAAAAAGGGGTCTACTTATAAAAGGTAAGAGATTTAAATGGGGTGTAAGATGTCTTGCAAGCTTAGATGGGGAGCTTGTAGGACATCTTTTTCAATATGAAAGTAGTAAGAAGGCAAAGTCAGAATGGCTTTTTTCAGGGAGATGTCTCAGCTATTTATGAGACATCTCTTTTTAATTACTTAACGATCGCTAGCACAAAGCCATCATAGCCCTTATTACCAACAGTTTGTATAGCTGTAGATTCAATTTTTGATTCTTCTTTTAATAAATCCATGAATTGTCGTACACCTTGTACTCGTTCATCTTCACTTTTTTCGTCAATTACATCACCATTGCGCACTACATTATCAGCGACAATCACAGCTCCTGGGTTAGCCAATTCTAAAGCCCACTTCAAATAGTCTGGATTATTAGGCTTGTCTGCATCGATAAAAATGAAATCAAAAGCTGGAGCTGCATTTTTCAGGGTAGGCAATGTGTCTAAGGCTTTACCAACGATAATTTCCACTTTCTTTTCATAACCAACATTCTCAATATTTTGCTTTGCTAGGGAAGCGTACTCTGGATTAATCTCAAGCGTATAGATTTTACCTTCTTTTGGAAGGGCACGTGCTAACCATATACTACTGTATCCACCTAAAGTTCCGATTTCTAAAATGTTCTTTGCCCCTTTCATTTTAGCCAATAAATACAACAGCATGCCTTGAGTTGGTGAGACATCGATTTCTGGAATACCTGCTGCTTTATTAGCCTGTAATACAGCTTCAAGTTTTCTATCCATCGGTATTAGCTTTTCCAAAAAATAATTATCTACATGATTCCAAACAGTTGAATTGATCATTAAATATTCTCCATTTCCACATTTTCTCTTGCAAGTTAAGTGTATGTTAGAATAAATTATAATAAAAATATATTATTATTATTGATTCATAACTTAAGATTATGAGTGTGGGGTGAAACTATGAATATTCATGCATTGAAATTATTTTATCAGGTTGCTACAACAGGTAGTTTCACAAAGGCTGCTGAATTACTCTGTATTAGCCAACCAGCTGTCTCAAGTCAAATAAAAAAATTTGAACATGAAATGGGTGTTCAATTATTCAAACAGCAAGGAAGAGGTGTAGTATTAACAGATTTTGGAGGAGCCTTAGCGGAAAAAGCCAGAAACCTTGTTGCGCTTGAAGAGCACATTGAATCCTTTATCGAGGATTATCGACTTGCTAAGGCTGGTAATATACATATTGTTGCAACGTACTTACCAGCTAACTTTCTAATTCCTAAGTGGGCAGCTGCCTTTAAAGGAGCGCATGAAGATGTGAATCTAGTCATTACAACAACCAATACGAAAGATGCCTTTGAGCAGCTAATTCACTATAAAGCTGATATCGCCATTTATGGTGGTGGTATTTCAGAAAGACCAGAAGAAATAGCATGGGAGGAGCTGTTTGAAGATGAATTATGGTTTGTCGTTTCATCTGCTCACCGCTATGCGAATCAAACCATTGCACTTGCTGATATGGTGAAGGAACCATTTATAATGCGAGAGGAGGGTAGCTCAATGAGGGAGCATCTTTTTTCTTTATGTCAAACCTATCAAGTGAAACCGCCAAAAATAGCGCTTCAATTCAATGGCATTAATGAAACAATTCGTTCTGTTATGGCGGGCTATGGTGCAAACTTTATTTCATCACTAGCAGTACGCGAGTATGTGGATAGTGGTCATTTGGCAAGAGTTTATGTGAAGGATATTCATATTAAACATAAAATTGCTATATGTACAAGAAAGAATGAAAGGCACAGTATACTTGTCCAAAAATTTATAGAGATGGTTAGGAGCTCTTTATAATTTAAACACTTTCTTTATACATAGCAATCAAATATTTGTTATATTGTTTATATAACAAATATGGAGATGATTGAAATGTATATTCAAATTGAGCCTCGATCTGACGTTCCCATTTATGAACAGGTAACACGTCAAATTATTGAAGGGATTGCAAGAGGAGAAATGAAACCAGGTGATACCTTGCCATCTGTGCGTAATTTAGCGGCTGATTTAGGTGTTAATATGCATACGGTCAATAAAAGCTATCATGAGCTAGAAGAAAAGGGAATTATCACAATAAGAGCCAAATCAGGAGCTATTATTCGTTCAGTTGAAGAGCGAGCCTTAACACCAGAACAATTACAGCTGATTGAAAAAAATTTAAAGCCTGTTGTGGCAGAAGGAATGGTGCTCGGCGCAACAGCAGAGCAAATTGAGCACATGATGAAAAAGGTATTCGCAGATTTGCAAATATCAGTAGAAGGGGTATAGAGAGATGCTACTTGGTGTTTTTACCACAATCTACGTCATAAATTTAGCTTTACAACTTTTTATTCCCTATATCGTACGAGAAACGATTATCTTTGGTGTTACTGTACCCGAGCAGAATGTAAAACATCCAACATTAAGGAATATGAAAAAGCAATATGCACAAATTGTAGGCGTTTTTGGAATTGCGTTTTTAATCATTATGATTGTAGGTTATTCTTTTGCACAATCTACCTTTGTACAAGGGAATTTACTACTAGGGTGCTTTTTTGCTATGATTGCGGTAAGTATGGGGTTATATTGGATGAATCATCACAAAGTTTTAAAACTCAAAAAGCAAGAGCAATGGGGCTTGCATATCAAACAAGTGCGCTCCGTTGATTTAACAGCACGTAGCAGAGATGAAATGCTTCCATGGCCATTTTATGTAGTACCTTTAGGTGTAACAATCTTTTTAGTCATTTTTACTTTGCTACATTATGAACAAATACCCGATAAAATTGCTGTTCATTGGGGGCCAAGTGGTGAGGCAGACTCTTGGAGAAGTAAATCGTATTTTACAGCCCTATCTTTACCACTGATCATGCTAATGATGCAATGTATGATGTGGGGAATTGTTGATTCTATAAAACGTTCAGCGATTAAATTAGCTGTTAATCGTAAAGAGGAATCGTTAGAGGATCAACTAAAAAGTCGAAAATATATGAGTTGGAGCCTTATGCTTATAAGCTATACACTAACAATTCTATTCACGGTTTTACAGCTAAGCAATATTTATCCTTCGATAGCTGAGGGCAATAAACTGTTGCCATTATTTATTTTATATTTAGTAATTATTCTAGGCTCACTACTTGCTTATGCATGGAAAAAACGCCAGTTGCGTGTGAAGTTTGAAGAAAATATCGATTCTAAAGTAATGGATTTAGATGATGATCGCTTTTGGAAGGGCGGACTAATCTATATGAATAAACAGGACCCTTCTGTTTTTGTCGAGAAACGCTTTGGCATAGGCTGGACGATGAATCTAGCAAATCCAAGAGGGTATATTGTCATTGGATTACCACTAATTATTATATTGTTAATTTCTATCTTCGCACTCTAAAAAACTTCTCGCTGCTACAGGAATGTATTGCAAATATTTTGCTATACTTCTGCAAAAATAAGCGAGTTTTTTTGTATCCAAAAAGTAACATATGATAAATTTTAAGGAGCGTAAGGAAGGACGGAGGGTCAAACTATATGAAAATTCTTGTTGTGGATGACGATGTTCACATATTACAGCTTGTGAATATATATCTTACGAGAGAGGGCTATCAAGTATTACAGGCAGAAAATGGACAGCAGGCACTACAATTACTTGAGGGGAGCTTACCTGATTTAGCAATTGTAGATGTGATGATGCCTGGAATGGATGGTTTTACGCTTACGGAGATATTGAGCCAGGATTACGATATTCCTGTATTGCTGTTAACTGCAAAGGGAGAGCTTGAAGATAAGGAACGAGGATTTTTAGCGGGCTCGGATGACTATGTTGTGAAGCCCTTTGAGCCTAGGGAATTGTTATTTCGTGTAGCGGCAATATTACGTAGATTAGATAAAAAAAATCAAATTACTATCCAAGTAGGGAAGCTATTCATTGACCGCCGAAGCTTTGAGGTTGTCGTTGGAGAAGATACACTAGTATTGCCATTAAAGGAATTTGAGCTACTAGCATTACTCGCTTCGCGCCCAAATCAGGTATTCACGCGTAGTTTCATTATGGAACAAGTATGGGGCTATGACTATGAAGGTGATGAGCAAACGTTAAATACGCATGTGAAGCGTATTCGAGAGAGATTGCACCGCTATATAACAGATGTTGAGATTACAACAGTGCGTGGTGTTGGTTATAAGCTTGAGGTTATTACATGATGAAAACATTATATAGTAAGTTCGTTGTCACAACGATGCTTGTTATGATTGGCAGCTTGTGTATAGGCTTTTTAGCGACAAACACTTATTATCATCAAGTTGTAAAGGAAAAAAATGATGCCAAAAATGTGAATATTGCACGGGAAATTGCGAGCTATATTGAGACCACAAAGCCTAAGGATCTTGATAAATATTTAACTACCCTGGGGGAAATTGGCTACCAAATCTATATTACAGATGGTGATGAAGGGCAATTTTTTGGAGGAGAATACCGAGATAAAACATTGTCTTCTGAAGTTGTTGAGCGTGTTACAGGGGGTGAAATTTATCATGGTATGCGTGAATTTCCAAAAGAAACATTTGTGACAGGCTTTTTTGCGAATGAGCTTATAAATACGATAGGTGTCCCATTTACAATTGAAAAAAAGCATTATGCATTGTTTATAAGACCCGATATTCGATTATTATTCTCTGAGGTCCATACAATTCTAGCTGGACTTATTTTAGTAATGACAGTTCTTAGCTTATTAGCAATGCTACTATTTGCTAAAGCATTAATTCGCCCCATTACACAGCTAACTGAGGCCACACATCAGCTAGCTCATGAAAAATTTGATACGTTATTGGATATTGATCGTGCAGATGAAATTGGACAACTTGCAATTAGTTTTAATGTCATGACTGAAAAATTACAGGAAAATGATCGCATACGTAAGGAGTTTATTAGTAATGTATCACATGATTTTCAGTCACCATTGCTAAATATTCAAGGTTATGTAGATTTATTAAAGAATCCTTCGCTAACAGAACAGGAGCGACAGGAATATACAATGATTATTGAGCTGGAAACAAAGCGTCTTTCTACATTAACGAAGCAGTTACTTTTACTAACTTCCCTCGACCAATCTACAAGATTGTTAAAGCGTGAATCTTATCGCTTAGATGAGCAATTAAAGGAAACAGTTAGCAAATATCGCTGGCAGCTTGAGGAGGAAAATATACAATTATCCTATCAGCTAGAGCCACTTATTTATAACGGCGATGCAAGGCTGTTACAAAATATTTGGGATAATTTATTGACAAATGCCATTAAATATAATGTCGAGAACGGAGAAATTCATATTCGTTTACAGGAGCAATCGACCTATGTTGAAGTACTAATTGAGGATAGTGGTATAGGAATAACAGCTGATCAATTACGGCAGGTATTTGATCGCTTCTATCGAGTAGATGCTTCAAGAACAAAGCAAGGGACTGGGCTTGGACTAGCCATTGTTAAACAAATCGCAGAGCTACATGAAGGTACGGTTGAGATGGAAAGTGTTATTCACACTGGTACAAAGGTTTATATCCGCTTACCAAAACTGTAATAAGGAGTTCATGTAAAGTTCATGTTCCTACGATAAACTGCTGATAGTTGAAAAAGCTTAGGGGGAATAATCGTATGGAACAAAAATGGAGTTTACGTTTAATACGCCTTGCTGCAATTTTTGCATTGTTTGGAACGTATTTAGGCTCACATATGTCTGGTTCAGGAAGTTATCAATTTAGACCAATACATGCACACGTTTTACTAGTAGGTTGGTTAAGTATGTTTGCATGGGGAATTTTTTATCGAGCGTTCAAAGTGAAGTCTCAAAAATTAGTTACTGTACATGGCTGGACAGCGATTTTAGGTGTTTTTGGCTTAACATTAGGCATGTGGTTTTATAATATAAATCCATTTAATTTTAGCAGTACATTTACATTAGTTTTCTTTATTGTAGGTGGGACAACCTTGTTAATAAGCTTTGCATTATTTATCGTTGTAACATTTATGATTCATCAAAAAGAAGAAATGAAAAATTAAAGGCTAATACCGTGTCATTTTTAAACTGGCTGATGACACGGTATCTTTGTTTAAGAGGGCTATTCTTTTATATTTTCGAGAGACATCTTGAGCCATTTTGTTGCCTCATTATAATCTTGAGCAACACCCTGCCCCTTTTTATACAACATACCTAGCTGGAATTGGGCCTTTTGATGGCCTTGATAAGCCGCTAGGCGATACAGTTGTGCGGCTTTTGCAAAATCCTTTGGTACACCTTGTCCATGACTATGCATTTGAGCTAATTGATACCGTGCTTTGGCATGACCTTGTGCCGCAGCCTGTTCAATCCACTTTGCTGCCTCAGTATAATCCTGTTTGACACCTTTTCCCTTATCGAATATATTTCCAAGCTGGTATTGAGCACCTGAATGCCCTTGAATGGCCGCTAGACGATAGCAACGCCGCGCCTCTTCTAAATCTTGTGCAATTCCTAAGCCCTGTTCATACAATAATCCTAATTGGTACTCTGCATTAATATGAGACTGATCTGTGGCTGCTCTCCACCATTTCACTGCCTCATTATAATTTAATGTGACGCCAGATCCATTTGCATATAATAATCCAAGCTCGTACTGGGCATCAGCATAGCCTTTTTCTGCGGCCTTTTTAAAGTAAGGTAACGCTTTGTCAGGCTGTTCAAGCTGATGTACATACATACATCCAAGCTCAAAACCTGCACTTATATGTCCATGGCTAGCGGCGAGCTGCAACCATTTTTCAGCTAATGCCATATCCTTCTCCTTTTGATACAACAGGCCGAGACAATATTGAGCATTTGTATGTCCGCTATGTGCCGCAAGCTTAAACCACTTAATAGCCTCTATATGGTCCTGAGCGATACCTTGACCGGTGTTATAGAGCATCGCTAATTGAAACTCTGCATTGGTATGGTCTTGGAGTGCTGCCATGTGGAACCATCTAGCAGCTTCTTCGAAATTTTGTGTGATACCACGACCTTTTAGATACATATAGCCAAGATTATATTGGGCACTTGCATCACCTGCTAAGGCAGCCATTTCAAAATAAGTGATAGCTTCTTCATAGCTTTGCTCTACACCAGTTCCATTATGATAAAGAAATCCAAGATTATTTTGTGCGCTCGTATAGCCTTGATTGGCTGCAGCAATATACCATTTTGCTGCCTCAAAAAAATCTACAGGTACACCAAGTCCTTGATTAAAAAGAACACCTAAATTATACTGAGCATCTGCATTTCCTAAATTCGCAGCCTCTTTATAGTAGTGAGCTGCTTTCTCATAATCCTGCGATACGCCCTGTCCTAAATGATAAAGTACCCCTAAACTGTATAAAGCATTTGCATCTTTTTGCGCTGCTGCTCTCTCATACCACTTTCTTGCTAAAGTATAATCTTTTTTTACTCCACGTCCGTGATTATAAAGCACCCCTAAATTATATTGGGCACTTGGATTTCCCTGTTTTGCTGCCATCTCGAACCAGCCTGCTGAATTTTTATAGGCCTCTGCTGACTGTTGATCTTGATGTAGCATACTGGCATTAACAATGGATGCTAAATCTTCAAAATTAGAGCCTTTGCCTGGTAATTTGGCCTTGAAGCTTCGATCAAAGCGTTTAATAAACCACTCTACAATATCACTTATATAATCAAGTACAATTTTTGCAGCCTTTGCCTCGACAATCTCATTGCTTTGACTGGAAGCCATTTTATTCACAAGGTTCATTAATAAATAAATACGACGCGGATGTATTTTAGCGACAAAATTACGATGATTAAGTAAAGAATGTATGCTTTTCAGCCTCGGCTCTGCATGCATTTCTAACTTATAAATTTCATATAAAATTTCCTCTAGTACAAGCAGTGATTTATGTAGGGATAGAGCTGGCTTCGAAATAGCGAATGCATTTGCACCTTGTAAATTTTCAGCTAAATTTAGAAAGGATAACGCTCTTACTTTCTTACATTGATGTCGTAGGATTTCCTCTTGTCTGACGATTGTCCTCACCTCTTTCATCCTCTTTTTTCATATATCGGGAAAATATCTATATTATTGATATGTTTAATGGGATTCATCAGTTGAATTGTCATCGTTACATGATACTATGTGATATAAGGGAGATTTTCAAAAGGAATTGTTAAAAAGTACATCTGCCAAAGTTTCATTTTAATGTCGTCCGGAGGATAATAATAATGAAAAATATCGCAGCCATTATTCCAGCATTTAATCCACAATCTTCATTAATAACCTATGTACATCAGCTTTTAACAACGAAGATTTCACAAATTATTATCGTTAATGATGGAAGTGACGATAAATATGCAGATATTTTCGAAGAGCTGAAGAGCATTAATTGCTGTCGAGTGTTACAACATGATAAAAATATTGGAAAGGGCGGCGCACTTAAAACAGCATTTTCATATATATGGTCGCAAAAAAATCTGTTTCAGGGTGTAATTACAGTCGGTGCCCACAATCAACATACAGTGCAAGATGTAAAATTGGTGTTAACGATGACAAAGGTGTTCTCAGAAGGAATTGTACTGGGAGTACGTAATTTTCATTCATCAGACAGCACACTCTTATCCTACTGGGGAAATCGTGCAACAAGCTTGTTTTTCGAGCTTCTATACCATAGAAAGCTAATGGATACTCAGACTGGTCTAAGGTATATCTCTATTAAAGAGCTTCCATGGTTGCTGCGTGTAAAGGGAGTGCGTTATGAGTATGATACAAATATGCTAGTTGCTGCCCTTAAAAGAAAATGTCCAATTTTTGAGGTGGAGATTGGACAGTTACGTATAAAGAAAAACACAATTATACAATACGATGAAATAACAAATGCAGGGACAATTATTACTAAAATGCTTATGAATTATTTAAAACCAAGGGAGAATAATTAATAAGTTGAATAAATGTGCAAAAAAACATTAATTACTCAAGAACGTAGCGAGTATGGAAAGAAGGGGCAATGATGATGGAGTATTCAGATCAAGTAAAAAATCGTGTTAAACGTATGGAAGGTCAGCTACGTGGTATTTTGAAAATGATGGAGGAAGAAAAGGATTGTAAGGCAGTCATTACCCAATTGTCCGCAGTACGTTCAGCAGTAGATCGTACGGTTGGAGTGATTGTAAGTACAAATCTTTTAGAGTGTGTACAAAATGCTGAAGGGGATGGCGAGAAAATGAATGAAGCTATTCAGGAAGCAGTTAATTTAGTAGTAAAGAGTCGTTGAAAAAAAGGGGAAAATACCCATTAAACTCACTGTTTTAGGTGGGTTTTTATTTTTTGCAAAAATATAGTTTATTTCGGTTCTAATTTAAAAAAGCTGGGGATTTTAACCTATGTAATTTTATGGTTTCTCTAGTTAAAAGTCACAGTTAGTGAACTTGTACGATAGATTTATAGATACTTTTTCTGTTATGCTAATTAGTAAGAAGATTACCATAAAAGGGAAGGTGATTATTATGAAAAAATGGTTGATAAGTGGAGCAGCTTTATTGATGCTAAGTCCAACAGCAGCCTTTGCTCAAAATACAGATACTCATCCAGAAAATACTTCCCCAGTGATTGCTTATAATGTAGTAGCTAACTCTAAAGTAACGACTTGGGATCAATTCACAGCAGAAATCGTCAAGCAATTAAATAATTTCGCACCAGAAATTAAAATTACATATAGTGGTCCAATGACTAATTTTAAAGATAAATTTATGGAAGCCTATGAAAAGGCACAGAAGCAAGCCGTCTATGCGAGTGGTCATTTGGAGAGTACCGCTATATCTGCGGATTCAGCTGGCAATGTGACATTTAAAGTCAAATATTTCACAAACCAAACACAAGAAGTGGCTGTACAAAAAAAGATTGATCAAGTATTAAAAACAATTATTAAGCCTTCTATGACAGAGTTTGAAAAAGTAAAGGCAATTAATGATTATATTGTGTCAAATAGCGAGTATGGTACTAATACAAAGGCTAGTCCTCATAGTGCATATGCGCTGTTAATGGAAGGGCAGGCTGTATGTCAAGGTTATACGCTAACAGCTTATAAAATGCTGGAACAAGTAGGAATCGAATCGAAGTATGTTGTTGGCTATGTTAACGGCAATGAGGACCATGCATGGAACTTAGTGAAGTTGAATGGCAAATGGTATCATTTAGATACAACTTGGAATGATCCATTACCGAATCGAGTAGGTGTTTCTTCATATGATTATTTTTTAGTAACAGATGCACAACTTAAAAAAGATCATACTTGGATAACATCAGATTATCCTGCCGCAACAAGTACAGCATATAGCTATATGCAAAATATTCATTATGCCTATCATCAAGATAAGAACACTTTATACTTTAGTAATACAGCAGATAATGATAAATTGTATAAGCTTGATTTAGCAAGTGGCAAGAAGACTAAAATTATTGATAAGCGTGCCCTCTATATTACTGGTGCGGATAACTTTTTGTACTTCAGTGACTACAGTAATAGCGGTTTTTTAACAAAACTAAATCTTAAGACATTAAAAATGGAAGTGCTTGTAAAGCAATCTGTTTCAGATTTAAGAATTAGTGATAGTCATTTAGTTTACAATATGAATAAGAAAGAACAAAAACTTAAAATTAACTAGGATTCTAAAGATATAAAAAATAGAACCTCTTAAAATTAAATATCTGTAAATAAAATGTAAGCACAAAAGAACTTTCTAGTGAGTTCTTTGTGCTTTTTTTGTATATAATGAAAAGAAGAAGATGGTTGGAGGTGAGGATTTTGTGGAAAAAATTAGCCATTATCGTAATAATCGTTATATTTATTGACCCAATTTATACGGCTGGAAAGGCAGTTGTCCAACAAGTAATAACTTGGGCAAATAATGATGAAATTGAAACAATGATACTCTCAACAAAGGAAAAAATAGTAGATGTCACTGCCAAATTGTCAGAGAATGCCTCCATTGAAATAGCCACACCTCTAGAAGAGGTACCAGAAGCTGGCGTTGCTGTCACAGCTCCTGCTGCTCCAAAGCCTGAAGCAAAATTAGTTGTAACAAATGCAAAAGAAATGGCTGATGCAATGTATGCTTACTACAGTAGTTTTTCGCCAACTTTTGAGATTCAATATAAAGGAAGTACACAACGGATTGAACAAATCGTGGAAGAAGCCTATGACAATGCTATAAAGCGAGATGATTATGTATATGGACATATTAGCAAACACTCAATCCGTTTTGAATATGGCAGAAAAACAGCGACAATTTATGGTAATCAAAGCTATTTGATGACTCCAGATCAAGCCGCATATGTAGAAACGAATATTCAAGATATCGTCGCTTCTATTCAAAAAAGTTCTTTAAATGATTTAGAGAAGGTTAGGGCTGTCAATGACTTTATTGTTGCTAACACAGCTTATACCGATCAAACATCCTCAAGCCCGCATAGCGCATATACTGTACTGGCTGAGCATGGTGGTGTTTGTCAGGGATATGCATTATTAGCACATTCGATGCTCCAAAAGCTAGGTATAGAAACTAAATATATAGTGGGCTATGTTGGACAGGAAGGACATGCTTGGAATTTAGTTAAGCTTGATGGCCAATGGTATCATCTCGATACGACTTGGAATGACCCAGTCCCTGATCGTAAAGGGGCGGTACGATATCAATACTTTTTAGTGGATGATCGAACGATGGCAAAAGATCATACATGGATTGCAGAGGACTATCCAAAAGCGACGAATACCATGTATAACTATTTTCATAATGTAGATTTTCCGGCTCAGGTAGGACAGCAAATTTTTTATAGTAATGTTGCTGATGATAATAAACTATATATGCTCGATTTGAAATCAGGTCAGTCAGAGCGTATTTCAAACTCTCGAGCACAATTTATTGTATATGCAGATGGCTGGCTCTATTTTAGCAATTATTCACAAGGTGCATATTTAACAAAAATTCGTCCTGACGGAAGTGGAGAACAAGTTCTAAATAGAGAGGATACGAAGAATTTATTTGTAAAAGACGGCTATTTATATTTTACGACAGATGGATTGAAAAAAATGGCGCTCTAACATTGTATAATGTGTTTTTCTATATAAAAGGCCTATGACATTATAAGTTGTCATAGGCCCTTTTTGTACGCTCTATTAGGTAATAAATAGGCTGATGCTGGCATAAGCCAACCTCAATTTGTGGATACATGGATTTCATTTCCTGTGAGAAGGTTTTAAAAATAATTGGGTTATGCTTAATAGCACCACCGTTGCAATAAAGGTTAAATGTGCCACCATTATAGCCAATTTTTTTCAATACTGCACAAGCTAAAAGCACTAATTCATGGGCAGCACGCATGGATATTTGAGTGGCACAAGAATCCTTTTTAGTTACTGCCTCTGCCAGAAATGCACCCATTTTTGCGAGCTGTGCATTCGTGTAAGATGGACGGAACAGCCATGCCGCTAGTTCCGTAACATCTTGAATGCGTAAATAATGATAGACTGCATTTTTTAAGATCGTTGGTTCCCCACGTCCATCCTCCATCTTAAAAATAGCACGAATTACTTCTTGTCCTAACCAATAGCCACTGCCTTCATCCCCTGCACGATGTCCCCAACCACCAGCGCGTGCAATTTTAGAGCCATCATACGCATACGCAATAGCACCCGTGCCAGCAATTAGTAAAGCACCTGCCTGTTCGGCAGTGACCCCTAGTAAAGTAGCTTGTGCATCATTTTCGATAATAAGTGTATCTACTTGCAATGAGATAGAGGAGATGACGTGATGAACAATAGCTGATACAATTTCATGATCTTTATTAGAATCAATCCCAGACAATGCAAAGGTTGCTACAGCAATTTTTGAGCTCTCTTGTTTTTGTAAAAAATCATACACATTTGCTAGTAATGAATGCAATACCGCTGTAGCTGATTCAGTACCAATAGCTTGATAGTTGGAGCCCTTTGTTGAGTTTGAATATTTAATTTCACCGGATTCAGCGTGTACGACTGCACAAGCCGTCTTAGTAGCACCACCGTCAACAATAAGGAGCCATTTCGTCATTGATTCCAATCCTCTAAAAATACAGTTAATTGCTTTTCTGCTTCAATGATTTTTGTCTCCTTTGCATGAATCCAGGCATAAAGATCTTGAGCTTTTACCTTAGATCTTTCAAGCGACGCCTTCATCGTTTCTGGTGCTGGACCACCAGGCAAAGTACGAACACCTACAAAAGTTTCAGGTTTTAAAGTGTTATAAAAATCCTCTTCAGAAATATTTAACGGTTTACCAGTAATTAGCTTAGACTGTGTATTTGCTAATCCCCATGTAAGGCTTACCAAAGATTCCTCACCATGAGCAAGCAGTACTTTTATGCATTTGCTGACAATACTATGTGACTGACGGAAGGATATCCCCTCTGACCGTACTAATGTATCAGCAAGCTCTGTAACGTTAGCAAAGCTATTTTCTGCTCGATTTTTTAATTTTTTCTTGTTCACATTCATTGTCACAACAAGTGAACCAAATAGTTTGTAAATACCTAGTAAACGATCAATAGCACGCCATAAATAGGGCTGCATATCATCTTCTGTGTCTACGATATCTCCAAACGGTGTATTATGTACCATTTGTAATACTGTACTAGCATCCCCAACAACCGCTGAGAGCAATGAACGAGTATGCTCGATTGAAACAGGGTTACGCTTTTGTGGCATGATGGAGCTAATTTGTACATACGGACTTGCTAGTGTAAAGGCATTGAATTCCTGAGTTGCCCACAGTAAAAAATCCTGAGATGTGCGACCAAGATTAAGTGCCGCAAGCTGTACAATGCTTGCTGCCTCGGCAATATAATCTGCACCTGCAACAGCATCCCAAGCATTTTCTATAATATCATCGAATGCCAATAAATCACGCATGCGCTCTCGGCTAATTTTGAAGCCTGTCGTTGTTAGTGCCGCTGCCCCCATGCTGCTGCGATTAACTGTTTTGTAGACGTGCTGCAAACGTTCGAAATCTCGCTCCAGTTGATCGATAACAGCCTTCAAATAATGTGCAAAGGTTGTTGGCTGTGCCTGTTGAGTATGAGTATAGCCAATCATAATAGTATCCACATGTTCTTCTGCAGCCGCGATTAAATCATCACGTAATGTCAATAATTCACGCATAAGCAATAATAATTTTTTTCTTAATGTCATGCGATAAATGGCAATACCCATGTCATTACGACTTCTGCCAATGTGAAGATTTCCAGCAATATCACCAGCTAGTTCTATTAATTTATTTTCGATACGGAAGAATAAATCCTCGTATCTTGGGCTGTAATCCTCTAAGCGATAATAGTTTAAATCTAGCTTTTTAAGTGCGACGCCAATTTGTTTTGCTTCTTCATTTTTTACGAGTCCTTGTTCTTCCAGCATTTTTAAGTGTGCAATATTAATTTGTAGCATGATTGATAAAAAGTTTTTCTTTGCTTCATCATAGGCCGGTTGTAAGACAATTTTGCGATAAATATTAGAAGGGAAAATCATCCCATCTTCTTGCTGTGTTTTATTGCGGAAATCTTCAAACATGTTCATTGCCTCCTAGTAGATTAGCAGTTAGATGGCTGAGCCAGCACTGCCCTTAGATAACTTCTCAGAAATAATCAGTACAATTAAAATTAAGCAAATTTGTAAAACACCATATGCACAGGCAGTTCCAAATTTAAATGAATATAGTTTTTGGAATATAGCGACGGACAGTGGAATAGTAGATGTACTGTAAATAAGAATGGATGCTACAAACTCACCAATGCTTTGGACAAGCGCTAATAATGTACCAGCAAGAATTCCAGTAAAGGTGAGCGGTACTACGATACGTCTAAACGTATACCACCAAGTGGCACCTAATCCTCGAGATGCTTCTTCGATAGACTGATCTAATTGCACAAGTGAAGCAGATGTCGAGCGAAAGACAAGCGGTAAATGTCTAATAAAGTAAGCTAACGGTAAAATCCAGAACGTCCCAATGAGCACTTGATTAAAAGCGAAGACGTTTTCAGTACTAAAGGCTGCAATTAAGTTAACAGCTACAACTGTCCCTGGTAATGCCCATGGTACCATAATTAATATATCAAGTAACGTTTTACCTTTAAAGTTTAATCGTACCATAGCATAGGCAGCTGCAACTCCAAAAATTATATTACCAATCGTCGCAACAACACCCATTTGTATGGAATTCCAAATTGGTCGCCATGTGCGTTCATCTGTAAACAGTGCAACATAATGATTCATTGTGTATTCTGTTGGGAGAATTTGCGTTTTCCATGCACCATCCACAGAAAATGAAATTAAGACTAGCACTAATATGGGTAAAATTAAAATTAAGGTGCTGATGAATGATGCAGCAACAGCAGTTATTTTCATTCCCTTTGAAGATACTTCTGATCGATGGATACTGACGCCTTTGCTTAGATTTTGGTAGTTACGGCGATTTTGATACCAACGCATCAGCAACAGAAATGAGATGGACACAAAGGATAAAATCATAGATTGTGTCGCCGCCATATCTAGATTGCCATTTGTTCTAGATAAATAAATTTGCATTGTCATTGTACGCTCTACACCGAACATTAATGGTGCCGTGTAGGATGCCATAGATATCATAAATACTAATAATGAAGATGCCACTATTGAAGGAGTCAGCATCGGTAAAATAACCTTTGTCCATATGCGAATACGTCCAGCGCCAAGGCTCGTTGCTGCTTCCTCTAAAGCTGGATCAAGCCCCTTTATAGCAGCAGAGGCCGTCAGGTAGAAATAGGTATACATCGTGAATGTATGGACAACGATAACTCCCCAAATTCCTTTTAACGAAAAGGGTACCTGACTCAATCCAAATAAATGCTGGAAGGCACGGGGGAAGATACCGCTTTCCCCATATAAAAATGTAAAGGACAACACACCTACTAACGGTGGAAGAGCCATGGGTACTAATACCAAAACTGATAGCAGCCGTCTTCCTGGAAAATCATAACGTTCTAGTAAAAATGCCATTGTCACTCCAACAATTGCACAACATATAACACTAATGACTGAAATATATAAACTAGTCCATAACGCTTCTAAATTGGCGGGGCTAGCCAGATCAAAAAATTTTTTATAGGAGAAAAATGGATCATTTCCTGAAAAACTCTGTAAAAAAGTTTGATAGAAGGGATAAACCACATAGGCAAGCAATATTAAAAATAATGGCGATATGAGGATGTATACAAACCAATTAGAATACGTAACTCGTGACCATATATTTTCTTTAGGAGTGTTGACAGGTGTTTTGTTCATGTCAGCTTCCCCCCTATTCACCTAAAAAATATAATGCATCATACGGAATATTTAACGTAATATCCTCACCAATCTTTTTTAATGAATCACTTGAATTAACAATCATTACTTTTAGCGAAAATTCTTGAAAATCGACAATGTAATTCACGCTAATTCCAGTAAATTCAACAAAAGAAATTTTACCAGTCAATGTATTGTCACCTGTATCTAGATGAATCGATTCTGGACGAATAGAGATAAACACTTTGTCTCCAATCATATGCGATAAAGATAGAGAGCTTTGGTGTTTTCGCCCAGTGAGAACAAGTCCATTTGCTGTTTTTGCTTGTATATGCTCGTCATCAATAGTATCAATGGTTGCTTCGATTAAGTTTGTTTCGCCGATAAAATCTGCAACGAAGCGGCTTAAAGGACGATGATAAACTTCCTGAGGGGTACCAATTTGCTTGATATAGCCATTTTCCATCACCATAATGCGATCAGACATGGCCATTGCTTCCATTTGATCATGCGTCACATAAATAGTTGTGACACCAAGCTCGCTTTGAATTCGTTTTATTTCAATTCTAGTTTCCTCACGTAATTTTGCATCTAAATTCGATAAAGGCTCATCAAGTAATAAAATATCTGGCTCAATCACAAGTGCTCTAGCCAATGCGACTCTTTGCTGCTGCCCGCCTGATAGCTCATTGATTTTTCGATTTCCATAGGGCTCTAGATGAACAAGTCCTCGAATTCGATCGACCTTTCGTTTAATTTCGCTTTTGCTAAGCTTTCTAACCTGTAAACCAAAGGCGATATTTTCATCAACCGTCATATGGGGGAAAAGAGCATAGTTTTGAAACACCATACCGATATTCCGTTTATTGGGCTGAAGCCGAGTCACATCCTGATCATCAAATAAAATTTTCCCCGCTGTCGGGTAATAAAAGCCAGCAATCATTCTCAAGGTAGTTGTTTTACCACAGCCGCTTGGACCGAGAAATGTAAAAAACTCCCCAGCTTTAATATCAAGACTTAAATTTTTTACACCATGCACCTGACCAAATTGCTTAGAGACATTCTCTATTTTGACACTTCTCAAAAAAGTGCTCCTTTCTCGCAGAAAGTTAGAATACATGAAGGCTTCTAAATAAGAAATTCTGTTGTCCTTTCTTGTGAGCAGTAGGTGGTCATTTATACAAAAATAGCAAACTAGTGATAACACTAGTCATGTTGTTGAAATACTATTATGTCAATGACATCAAGGTGACATATAAAAAAGTATAGCCCTTTTTCAAAACGAGGGGTTGATCTCCGTTCCGACTGAGTGCTTTCCTGGGGGCGTCCGATGAGCCGCTTGGGGCAACAGGAGGTTGGTCACGAAGGCGTTGTCACAGGACGTGACGATTTTAGCCTTCGTTCCCCTAATCTGCTCGCTCCAGGGTCTCATCTGTGACGCTGAATCCCCGAGGAGTCACTCAGTCTACACTCCAATCAACCATTACTCATAGTATTTTCTATTGGCATTTCACATAAATGTGTAGTGATAAAATGAAGTCTTAACCATCACTATTTTGCGCAAAAATTGAGCTTTGATATAACATTTTTCTTTTGCGAAACAGAGCGACAGCAATAAGTGACTTTATGAAAAGTGACAAAGTGGTTTTATCCATAGAATGTAGGATAAACAACTATAGAATTGTACCACTACTCTATCTAATTAATGTTGGTAAGTAATATGCTTTTACTTTACTTTTGAGGGAAGAAAATATTCAAAGTTCGACACTATTGCTGATTGGAGTGCAAGGCAACTCGACTCCCGTGGGATAGCGAGACAGACGAGAAACTGAGGCCAACATGATGTTGGTCACGAAGGCGTTGTCACAGGACGTGACGAACTTAGCCTTCGTTCCTCAGCGCAGGAAGCCTTGCTCTGTGCGAAAGCGAAGCGTCAGCGGCAAAGCGAGTAGCCTGGAACGGAAATCACCTTCATTTTGACTAAATATTTACAAAGGGTCCCTTGACTATTTAATTTTTCAACAACATGACTAGTGATAACACTAGTAAGCTATTTTCTATAATCTTATTTGCCGCGTCCTTTAATATTATTATCCCAGTATTCCATCCACTCGGCTTCTTTTTCTGACATAAGCTGCCAATCAATATCAAAAGTTTTTAAATCTAGCTCTTGATACCATTCAGGCATTGTTGCTTTATCAATATCTGAACGTGTAGGAATTTGATAATAGTCATTAGCCAGTTGCGTGACCATACCCTTTTCAAATAAGAATTCAACGAAGAGCTTTGCATTTTCTAAGTTTTTCGCATTATTGACAACAGCTACACCATCTACTAAAATCGGTGCACCACTTTTTGGATAAATGTAATCAAATGGATAATCCGTTGTATATTTTTTTAATAAAATATCTTGCAGATTCCATAACGAAACACTGCCCTCCTGACGAGTAAGCTTTAAATAAAGTGCATTTGGATCTTGTGTATATTCCTTTGTATTGGCATCTAGCTGTAATAGCCAATCATAGCCCTTATCAGGGGAATCGGTGCCTTGACGTACAATCATGGAGGAGTAAATAGTCCGCATTGTTCCAGATGCTAAAACACCACGAATTAAAACTTTATCCTTCCATTTAGGATCTAATAAATCATCCCAATCCTGTGGTCCAGATTCTTTCGTTAATACATCACTGTTAATCATAATTACCTCAGGGAGCAGCATTTCGCCAAACCAACGTCCTTCTGCATCTTTATGTGCAGTATCGATGGAGTCGATAAAGCTAGGCTTCCATGCATGAAGCAAATCCTCATTAGCCCCAACAATAAGTGCTGATTGTGTACCGCCCCACCAGAAATCAGCCTGTGGGTTTGCCTTCTCACCGCGTAGACGCTCTAAAATTTGCTGAGCCCCCATTGTCAAAAACTCTACCTCAATGTCTGGATACTTTTCATTAAATTGATCGATTACCTTCTGTACCATCTCCTCATCACGACCAGTGTAAATAACTAGCTTGCCTGATGGTGATGTTTCTACATCTGCTTTTTCAGGATTTGACGTTTTGTCATCATTTGTAGAATTCTTGTTGTTTTCACTACTACATGCAGCTAAGACAATGAGCATCAGCACAAGGAAAAAACCGAAAATACGCGATTTTTTCATAATCTTCTCCTTTCTCATAGTGAGTAACTTGCATATAGCAGTATAATACGGAGGTAACACAATAATGTTAGAATTATTAAAAAATTCTAATTGCCCTCATCATAAACTAAATAAATATTGGTTATCAATGCCATAATTACAAAATTCGAAAAAACTCCTTAAAAAGGGATGAACCCAATATTAAGGAGTTTTAATTATGCGTTTTTATTGTTGATGGGTTCTAAAATAATATCCTTTTGCCGACGTTGGGTAATAATTGCAGGAAGCATCATCCCGACAATGACAAGAATTATCCCCATTACTTGTATAGCAGTTAATGGTTCATGTAGAACAATAACTGAAACGGTAACTGCTACTGGAAGCTCGATGGCACTTAATATGGAGGCGAGGGCACCGCCTATTTTTGGAATGGCTATTGAAAATAAATAAATCGGCAATATAATGCCAAAAAGCCCTAAAGCTAGTCCAAACTTCCATAAACCATGAACAAATAATTTTCCATTCCATATAATTTCAGGGTTAAGGAAAATGCTAATTAAAATCAGTGCAACGAAGGATACAATTAAGACACGGGCAGTAGTTGTAATACCTTCCACAGGTCGTGAGTTAAATTGAATAAAACAAGCAAAGCTAAATGCAGCAGCAAAGCCAAAAAGCCACCCTTTTATTGGGATACTACTTAGATCAACATTTAACACACCAGCGGCTAGAATGGTTCCTGCAAATAAAATAATTAGCGAAATCACTTCAGGACGACTTGGTAACCGTTTGTTTAGTGCACAATCCAGTAGTAGACCAATCCAAGTAAATTGAAAGAGCATCACTACCGCCAAAGAAGCAGGCAGATATCTTAATGATTCTCCATAGACAATACCTGTAGTGCCAGTAAGTAGCCCTGCACAAACCAAAATAACTAGCCCACCTTTCGAAGGCTTGGGTAATTGTCTTTGCGTAATTAAAAAAATAGTGAGTATTAGTATGAAGCCAATAATATATTGACTCGACACAGCCTCTGCTGATGTAAAGCCATGTTGCATAGCTACTTTGACAATTGTCGATAATATTCCATAGCTACTAGAGGCAATAACAATCAGTAGAGGATATAGTAAATTTGATTTCATATTTTTGCGATTCACTTCCTAAATTTGCTTCACCATATGATGAAAAGGTTCATCAATAATTGACCATGGTTCTGTAATGACGAAGCCTAAACGTTCATACAAACGACGTGCACTCTCTTTTTGAGTTTCAACATTTAATGATAGTTTTTTAAAGCCTCGCTGCTTTGTTAGTTCTTCTGCATATTGCAGCAGTAATGTACCAATCCCTTTACCACGAGCCTCAGATGAAACACATACTGTATCAATATAGTATTCGTCCTCGTGAGCCTCTCGATCAATGATAATAGAAGGCGCATTTTTAGCCTTCAGCCACTTTACAAGGTTAGCATCCATCTCAATAGCCTGCTCGCCATTATAATAAACAAGAATTCCTAATACGTGCTCATTCTCAACGACTACATAAGTATTTAAATAAGAATGTCGATTATCCTCACGTTTGAAAAGGTTTGTTAATTCTCGTTTAACAGCTTCCTCTGTTTGTTCACCAGTTAAACGATTGGCAATATCACCAATAGCATCCATTATTAATGGAACAACGGCATGGGCATCCTGTGGTTGCGCTTGTCGAATTGTTATACTCATTGTCAAAATCCCTACCTTTCTATAGGCAAGTATAACAAAGATAGAAGATGACTCAAGTTTTAAGAGAATGATGCTCGCTTTCCTATTTTTCAGAAAACTATAAACACAAGCCCGCCGTTATGGAGGATTAAGGAAAGGCGTCCTCATGAAGTTTCACTTTATGTGACAACTATTTTCATGTTAATCTATAATGAATAGACTTTTGGGAGGACAACAATGACAAAGGATGAGAAGGATTTTATATTAGTCTATGGAGATGCTTTTATTGACTATATTGCTGATGATGTAACAAATACATCTTTTACTAAATATATGGGTGGTGCAACGGTAAATGTTGCGGCAGGTATTAGCCGTATTGGTGCGCCATCTGCATTAATTACCATTACCGGGGATGACGAGGGCTCACAATTTGTGAGAGATGGGCTTGCACAAGAAGGGGTGACTCTGGATTATGCAGTTTTTAACCCTGCAAAACGTGTAAGTGGTGTCTATGTGCATTTAACTGAAGCATGTGAGCGAATTTTTAAAGATTATGTCGATGAGACGCCAGATTTACAAGTAGAAGCGTCTCAATTAAATGAAGTAGCATTTAAACATGCATCTGCGTTAACTGTTTGCTCAGGTACAATGTTCCATCCTACAGCACTTGAAACAACACGTGCTGCGGTTGATATGGCCAAGGAAAAAGGAGCCATTATTGCGATGGATGCGAATATAAGACCTCTACGCTGGAGCAGTGAGGAGATCTGCCGTGAAACAGTTACATCTTTTTTTGAGCAGGTAGATATTTTAAAGGTCACAGATGATGAACTTTACTTCCTCACAGAGACAATAAATTTGGCAGAGGGAATTGAGCATTTAAACAGCTATCTGGTGCCGATTATTTTAGTAACTGTTGGCGAAAATGGCACATATGCGGTATTAAATGGTGAGACTATTCATGTACCGACAGAGAAGGTAGTGCCAGTAGATACTACAGGTGCTGGGGATGCATTTATGGCTGGTGTTTTACGTGATGTTCATTACAATGGTTTACCTACAACAGAAGAGGAGCTTATTCGTTGTGTAAGCTTTGGTAATAAACTAGGTGCTTTAGCGGCAACAAAAGCGGGGGCTTTAACAGCTCTTCCTTATTACGATGATATTAAGCACTTGCTTAAATAATCATGTGGAGCGTGTATAGATGGAGAAGAACTATGATGTGTTAGTGAAGGATCGATTATTTTTCGGTGGGGCAAAGGATGCTGAAGCGGCTTTTGAGCAAGAGTCTGTTGATGTCGTAATAGATGTTAGGGTAAATGGTCTTACCTTAGAAGAACAGAGTGAGTCTTCTTATCTGTACAAGCATTTACCAATAGCTGATGAGGATTTAGAAGTAGCGCCATCTATAAAAAAAGTAGCCAATGAAATCGTTTCTGCCTATGAGAGTGGACAGAAGGTATATTTTCATTGCGGAAGTGGAGGTGGACGAGCAGGTGTTGCAGCCACAGCTATATTGATGGAGCTTGGATTTGCCAGCTCTTTAGAGGAAGCTGAAGCTACTGTAAAGGAAGCCCGTCCACAAGTAACAATCCGTCCAAAAATGGCAGATGCTTTGCAGAAGTTATATAAATAATGAACAGGGAGTACCATAAAATAATTTGGTACTTCTTTTTTTGTGCCAGAAATCTTTTTTGATATATTAATACTATATTATTATTAATAATATCAAAAAAACGACACTTAAATTTACTAAAAATGGAATACCGTTCATTTTGTTCTATACATATTAGAACAAAGTTGTTATAGTATTGATATAACAATAAATTGAGGTGATCAGTATGATAGAGCAGTTAGGGGATATTCCATGGGCAATCATAGCACCACTAATCGTCGTACAATTAATTTTAATGATTGTAGCTCTATTTGACTTAAGAAAAATCCACGCAACGAATGGTCCAAAAATTTTATGGGTTTTTATTATTGTGTTTGTTAATCTACTTGGACCCATTGCGTACTTTATTGTTGGGAGAAAACAAACATGACAACATTGCTTGAAGTAACAGGTCTGACAAAGCAATTTGCAGAGAAGGTCGTAGTGGATGGTATTGATTTCACACTAGAAGAAAATACATCAACAGCTTTGATTGGACCGAATGGTGCAGGAAAAACAACAACATTATCAATGTTAACCGGCCTTTTAAAGCCAACATCTGGAAGTGTAAAGATGCAGAAGGATGAAGTTAGAGCTAACATCGGCTTTTTACCACAATATCCACAATTTCATCCTTGGCTAAGTGCGATAGAGTTTACAGAAATGGCTGCAAAATTAAATGGAGTCTCTACTAAGAATGCAAAAAAGGATGCACAAAAAACGCTTGAATTTGTAGGATTGGGTAATGATTTAAATAAGAAAATTGCCACATTTTCAGGTGGAATGAAGCAACGTCTTGGCATTGCTCAGGCAATTGTGCATAAACCTAAACTACTGTTATTAGATGAGCCTGTTTCTGCTTTAGATCCAGTAGGACGAAGGGAAGTTCTTGATTTATTAAAGGGCTTACAGCAAGAAACAACTATTTTATATTCAACACATATTTTAAATGATGCAGAGGAAATGACAGATCAATTATTATTTTTGCGTGATGGGAAATTAGTAGAGCAAGGAACATTACTGGAGGTACGACAACGCTTTGATGAGCTCCATTTTGTCGTTGAATTTAGCTCCGAAGAAGAAGCAAAACATTTTATTGATCAAAATGAGCTGAAAGGCAAAATCAAGGGCTGTTTTGTATATATAGAAATTATTGATGAGAAGCCAAGTATGCAGCAACTACTACAATATTTAAGTAAGACACCTTATAAAATCCGAAAAGTGGAAAGACAAACGGCATCACTTGAAGAAATTTTTATGAAGGTGGCGAAAAAAATATGAGAGGTTTTAACGTACTTCTGCAAAAGGAATTTAGAGAAGCTTGGCGAAGCAGGAAGTTTTTATGGATACCTCTTGTATTTGTATTACTAGGTATGAGTGATCCACTGACAAACTATTATATGATGGATATATTAAATGCTGTTGGAAATGTACCAGAAGGGTTTGAAATGTTACTGCCAGAGTTAATGCCTGTCGATTTATTACAGGCTTCTATTGGACAGTTTCAAACAATAGGGTTACTGGTGATATTGGCTACTTTTGTTGGAGCAATTAGTAAGGAACGCGCTAATGGAATGGCGACACTCTTATATGTGCGTCCAATTTCATTTGCTGCATATTTTCTAAGTAAGTTCACGGTTTTAAGTGTTATAAGTTTGGTAAGTATTATAGCAGGCTTTACAGGTAGTGTTTATTACACAGTCATTTTATATGGATCAATTGATGCAGCAACACTTCTAGCAAGCTTTTGTACTTATTATGTTTGGTTGCTATTTGTTCTAGCAGTCACACTTCTAATGAGTGCAGCATTTAAAACAACTATTGCTACAGCATTTACGTTCATAGTGATTTTTGTTGGGCAGATTATAGATGCATTGTTGGGCTCATTTTGGACCATCTCACCGTGGAAAATGCCGACATATGGTGTACAGCTTATCCGTGGTACGATGGAAATGTCATATTATTGGTGGAGTATGCTTCTTACGATTATGCTACTTCTAACTTGTGTTGTTTTAGGGATATGGGCCATGAAGAAGAATGCTGCAATGACAAAGATTTAAAGCAATTAAAAAAAGAGTGAGGGGGCTGGCAAATAAAGTGCTAGTCCTTTTCTGTTGTATAGTATATAGTTTTTTAATGGATTTCTAAAAAAATGTAATGATTCAGAGCTTGAATGAAAGGGAGGTGTGAGATGGCATCCATAATCTATTATATAGTACAGGTAGAGAGCAGCTATTATCATGGGTTAAACGATATGCTCATGCTTACTGAAGATGAAGAGCATGCATTTGCTTTTACGAATAGTGAGGCTGCTGAGCAATTAGCCGCTAAAGTTAATGGAACTGTTCTAACAAGAGAAGTCAGCTTTGAAGAACTAGAGGAACTCTCAGCAGACCATTGGACAGAATATAATGCACTGCCAAAAGACGAACGTGACATAATTGAATCCTTTTGCAGCAAACTTCAACTAGGCATAGATGAATAAATTTCAGTGAATCCAGCTCATTTTATCCCTTCAAATAATGTAAATTCACAATTTGTTCAATGAAAGCGTTTTGAATTTGAACAGTTTGTGAAAAACCTCACATAATGCTTTTCTTTTGAAAAAATCGGAGTAGAATAGGAATCAAGTTAGAAGTTGTTATAAAACAGTTAGACAAAAATATTACCAATAGCTTAATTGTTATAATACAAAAAAACAAATTGATGGGGGATTTTACTATGTGGGTTATTACAGTATTTGAGCAAAAAGATGTTCGTATTTTTGAATATACAAATAAAAAGGAAGCTACACAAGCGCTTCAGCATTTTAAGAAAAATGCGGTATTGTCTTACACAAAATAATTTTAACCCTTAGCTATGGTCAAAACATAGCTAAGGGTTTTTTTTCAGTGATTATGCAAATTTCGGAATATATTTTGACGATTTCAATTATTCCTATAAATATACTTGACTTTGTAAATTTCAACATTTATGATGTAGCTAACAATCATAAATAAGTAACTCACTAATCAACTCGAAACATACTCTTTAGAAAACCGACTAAGGTAATAGAGATATCTCATTGATAGTAGGTCTGCTAGACGACTAGAGACTTCTTAATCTTAGAATTAAGGAGTTTTTTTTGTTTTGTTAAAAGGAATATAAATTTTTTTAGGATTAATATGTAATGTTTTGTACCCACTAGTCAACTAGAGGTCCCTTGTTCATTTACTTGATAAGGGACCTTTTCTGTTTATCTTGTAGTAGCTGGGCGTTCAGCAAAATATCAGGATAATAAGCAATCAAATGTGTGGTTAATGGACAATAAAACTAACTGATGAAAGTTGCCATTCAGAGATATAAAGAGAACCCCTTTCTGAATGAAGTTTCAATAGATATGGTAAGGAGGGGTAGGAATGAATGTAAAAACTGAATTCGATGAGATTTATCATATACCTGATATAAGATTTGCTAAATGGTGCGAAATGACATTTTCTGTTAATAGGGGGGTTATAATACTATTGATGAAAGGCTCTTTGATGTAGGCTTTTATCATATTTATGATAGAAGAAAAGCCATTGTAGCATTTTTAGAAAAATATGTTCAGCCAAGTGAAACAACTAAATTCTTTAAGTTTGGTCAAGGAAATCTATCCTTTGCTTTACAGCAATTTAGTACAGAAGAATTAAATGAAAGCATTCAGTGATTTTAGAGAAGATGTGTTAAAGGAGATTGTTGAAAATCTATCAAATATCGGCACAATAATAGTCACTGTTCATAATGGTGATATTACACAATTAGATGTGACATAGAAAAAGCGCTTTGACCGTGTAGAAACGCGGCAGGTGATTCCTAAGCTATCAAGAAAGTAGTTCGCAAACTCTAACGTACAAGGGTATAGATAGAATAATAGAGAAATCATCTAGCAGGCTTAGATTCACATGCCTGCTAGAATTCCTTTATTTTCCATTATATTTACTCCCGACAACGATATTCCTCTCCTTTCTTCCCTGTAGTTCACATGTACCTTTTCTTGGAATCTTAGTCATTTAGGCATATAATGTAGCTATAACTCGAAATTTGTCAAATAACTCGGAAAATATGAAAACTAACATGTGAAGGAAGGTTAGTAAATTGACAATACAAAATTCCGATCGTTTTCTTACAGCATTTAATCGGATAGATCATAGGCTAAGAGATATTGTTGGTGCAAAAGATTTCATGCCCTTTTACCGACTGATTGATCAAGCCAAGAAGAAGGATGTACTAATTCGGAAATACGAAGATGATTTGAGGTCCTATGCAGACTTGAGAAATGCTATTGTACATCATCGAACATCGATGGAATTTGTAATAGCTGAGCCTCATCTTGATGTAGTTGAAAGAATTGAGCATATCGATTCAACAATTGCTAAGCCTACATTGGTTGGTCAAATGTTTCGAAAAAAAGTGCTTGTTTTTCAAGAAAGGGATTCCTTAAAGCATGTATTGAAGGTCATTCGTCAACGTAAATTCACGCAGTTCCCTGTATACCATAAGGATCAATTTAAAGGATTAGTAACGACAGTTGGTATTACTAATTGGTTGGCTACGATGATGGGAGGCAATCAAATTCCAAAACAGATTCCAACCCTACATGATATTTTAATGCATGAAAAAAATCGAGTGAATTACAAATTTGTGAGTAGATACATAACGATTTATGAGGCTGAAGATATTTTTAAGCAAGGTGTGGAGCGTGGTCGACGATTTGAGGCATTATTAATAACTGAGCATGGGAAGCCGCAGCAAAAGCTAATTGGCATCGTTACCCCGCTAGATATTGTGAAAATTGATTAAGCAAGACGATACAAGCTGTTAAGGGCTTGATCGTCTTGCTTTATCCTTTAGACTGATATATAATGAACCGTTTGCTTGAACTTGGGCAAAATAGACATCATCAACTGTTTGGACATTCTGCTTTTTCAGCTTTTTCATTAGCCAGTCTTCTGTTAAATCAAGTTCGACTAGGTTTTCATAAATAAGCTGTCCATCTGAAACCACTTCTGTTGGAATATAGATTGGCGGTGTAACATCAGCCTTCACATCCTGCTTGGTTGCTGGTTGTTCAGCAGGCTTTGGAAGCACACTCAATTTACCGGTAGTTTCAAGCAACGCATATTGAACATCCTGAACCGAGAAAACAGCCTGTTCTCGAAGCATCATTGTTAGCTCATCCATATGCAATCGATTTTTCTTTAAGGCAGATTCTAAAATTAGACCGTTTTGAATAACAATGGTTGGCTTGTCGTCGATTAATACTCGAGCCTTTTTTGACTTAATGGTAATAATAGTCATTAAATAGGTTAACACACTCCACCAAATTAACGCTATAAGACCATCTAAAAAGGGGGTCTCTGCCTGTGCTGCTATTTCAGAAGCAATCGAACCAAATGTAATACCTGTTGTATAGTGGAAGAATGTGAGCTGCCCAAGCTGCTTCTTTCCCAGTACTCTAGCTAAAATAAGTAATGCAAAAAAGGAAAGTGTAGCTCTTAGGATCATTTCCCAAAAATTCACGTGAAAAAATTCGTCCATATTCATACATCCATCAACTCCTTTACACTGCTGTCGGAAATTAGCTTGTGCAAAAAGACCAAGAGTATGCGATAATCATTTATCTTCATTCAGTATATGACTCCCACCTCTACATGTGGTAATATGAATGATGTTTTGGTTTCCTTTTCAGTGGGTGTCCCAACATCCACTGAATGAAGATAAAGCCTCCGGTGGATGTCACGGATTTTCAAAGGAATGAATTGTGTAGGCACAATTCAAAATCCGGACGCAATTACGCCAAGGCGAAATTGATTATTATCGTAATTTGAGAAAAATTAGAAAGTGGGTGTGCAGCATGAACAAGTCAGTAGAAAATGTTAATAATCCAATCTATCCTATTATGATTGCAATAGCTGTTGCCCATCTTATTAATGACACGATGCAGGCGGTAATACCAGCGATGTTCCCAATATTCAAGAGTGATTTAGGTTTAACCTTTACACAAATTGGACTAATTTCATTTGTTTTAAATATGTTCGCTTCTGCATTACAGCCAGTGGTGGGCTTTGTTAGTGATAAAAAGCCAATGCCTTATGCTTTGCCAATTGGTATGATAAGTTCATTCATAGGTATTGCTATCATTGCATTTACAACCCAATATTGGGTAATTATTATATCAGTATTATTTTTAGGCTTTGGCTCAGCTATATTTCATCCAGAAGGTTCTCGTGTTTCATTTATGGCAGCAGGCTCTAAAAGAGGGCTTGCACAATCGATTTATCAAGTGGGTGGTAACTCAGGTCAAGCACTGGCACCATTGATTAGTGCCTATATTTTTAGTGTTTTTGGTCAACGCGGTGCCGCAATGGTATTAGTTGTAGCTGCGATTGGTATCGTTGTATTAAGTAAAATAGCTGCATGGTATAAAAAGAAGTTAGAGCAGGAACGTCTAGCAAAGAAAAAGCGTGTATTAGTATCCACCTTACCTCCATTAACAAAAAATCAAGTGGGTATTGCGCTGACGTTATTATTTACTATTATTTTTGCACGATCATTTTATACAACCAATATTACAAGTTTTTATGTATTTTATTTAATGGATCATTATGATGTTAGCCTTCGACTTGGGCAAATTCTTATTTTCAGCTTTATGGCATTTGGTGTTATTGGAACATTTTTCGGCGGTTCATTATCTGATCGAATTGGTAGAAAGAATGTTATATTATTATCCGTTATTGTACCAATGCCATTCTGTCTAGCTCTTCCATATGTTCCTTTATGGACAGCTATGATATTCTTAGTGATTATTGGTACACTCATTATGATTAGCTTCTCAGTGACAGTTGTATACGCACAGGAGCTAGTCCCTTCAAAAATTGGTACAATGGCTGGTTTAACAACGGGCTTTGCTTTCGGTATGGGAGCAATTGGAGCTATGGTCATTGGTGTTTTAATGGACCATAAGGGAATTGATTTTACGATGATGGTCGTTTCCTTGTTGCCTTTATTGCTATTAGTAGCCTTTTTCTTACCAAAGGATAAACCTGCGTCAGCAGTATAAAAACTAAAACGCGTCTCAAAATTTTAAAGAACCTGGAAAGGACATTTAAAATTTGAGAACGCGTTTTTTATTGTCGTAATGGTGATAAAAACTCTGCTGGTAGATTTTCTTTATCTATAACGTAGCCCTCTGATATATGAACTTCATGCATTTTATCGTTATAGGTAAATTTAAAAATGCCATTGTCAAAGTCGGTGCCAATTTCTTTAAAGAAAATACCCTCAATCGATACATATTTCGGACATGTAAATGCTACTTTAAAGCTTTCATGCTCTTTGATTAAATAAGCGCGTACGCCTTTCTCATATATGTCATTAGCATCATCATCAGTTGGGCGCTGAACAGCAACTATATGGAAGTCGACAAAGGGAACCTCTTTTAACAGTACGTTTAAGAATGAGCCTTTTGTGATTTCTTCCCAACGACTCTGCGCACTTTGACCTACAATTATTTGTGATATTCCAAAATTCTTTGCTACTTCTGCGATAACTTTTTGTATAGGGCGTTTTTCATCATCTAATAAAATGAATTTTTCAACATCTAGCTCATCCGATAGCTTTTTCCATTGCTCAATATAGCTAGATTTTTCTGCATCAAATGCATCAAGGGGCTGCGAATCTACAGAAAGAATATAGAGTGGGCAATCTAACATTGTGGCCATTTTATGTCCACGGCGTATTAAGCGTTCCCCGTTAAGCCCGTAATAAACACAAACTAAAATACTTTCGTCTAAACGCCCTTTCACATGCTTCATAAAAAATTTACACCTCTTATCTTGTTGTTATTTTGTTATTTCCACTGTCAATTTTGAAAAAATTATCCTAAAACAGCTAAAATTGATGCTGTTACAGTGCATTATGCTCATTTATATTGTATACTTAAAAATGTATAAAAGTTAATGACAATATATCGAGAAAGCCTTGAGAGATTGAGTTTATATCTATAACTCACAGGTATTTTATTTATGCATTTTGTGCATTTAAACGAATTGTCTCTATATGCCACACTATTATGCAGTGAGTTAAATAGATAGTCAAGTCTCTCGGTATTCCTTAGTAAAATTGCGTTTAATTTTAATAAGCTTCCATTTTAAAATAACCTTAGTTACCAACTCTAAGTTCCCCTAGTTTTTTCTTACAGCACTACCATAAAAGCTTACTGAATCATAAATTAAGTTGCAATAAAAAATCCTAATTCTCACTGTTAATTCATCAAATCATGATATCTTCTAAAACCCCTTAAGGATTATTCAAAGGAATTTCTGATATATTCGTTTAGCTTTACTATATTCATAACAGCATTTTTTCAGCAGGTAATGAATACTAGCTGAAATAAAAAAAGCGTCCTCAATTACGTATTTGATTTTGATTGTTAAGTAATAAAGCGTACTATCTTCATCAGATTAGGGAATACTTTATTATCGGCATCATTATAATCAATCAACAGTCTGCAGGACGAATTCGATAGTAGGAGGTTTTCATTTGGTTACAGTTCTTATTGCAATACTTTTTCCATTTGTCTGCGCTGCGCTTATTCCACTTCTTTATAGGCGACTGAGGCGTGTTGCACATCTTGGCTGGTTTGTGTTAGCCGTTCCATTCATCTTGTTTCTTTTACTCGCTCGCTCTATTCCTCAAATTGCCGAGGGTAAAACGTTTATTTATACATATGAGTGGATTCCCTCTTTTAATATAAATTTCACAACATACCTAGACGGTCTCAGTATGATTTTTGGCTTACTGATTACTGGTGTAGGTAGTTTGGTTATTTTATATTCTATTTTTTATTTATCAACGAAAGAATCTCTTCATCACTTTTACTGCTATCTATTACTATTCATGGGCGCTATGCTTGGCGTCGTTTTTTCAGATAATTTAATGGTATTATACACGTTTTGGGAATTAACAAGCGTGTCATCATTTTTGTTAATAGCATTTTGGCATCACCGAAAGGCATCCCGAGCTGGTGCTAGAAAAGCCATGACAATTACTGTTTTTGGTGGCCTATCCATGCTAGCTGGTTTTTTAATGCTTTTTGTGGCTTCAGGATCATTTAGTATTCGTGAAATTGTAGCCAATGTTGAAGTAATACGTGATCATACACTGTTTACGCCAGCATTAATCCTTATATTAATAGGTGCTTTTACAAAGTCAGCACAATTCCCATTCCATATTTGGCTACCTGATGCAATGGAGGCACCAACTCCAGTCAGTGCTTATTTACACTCCGCAACTATGGTAAAGGCCGGAATCTATTTAGTTGCACGTTTTTCCCCTGTATTTGGCGGTGAGGCCATTTGGTTCTGGCTTGTTAGTGTGGTTGGTCTTGCAACATTATTCTGGGGCTCATTTAATGCCGTACGCCAAACGGATTTAAAAGCCTTATTAGCCTTTTCAACAATTAGTCAGCTTGGGTTGATTATGAGTTTATTTGGCCTAGGATCGGTTGGTCATTATTACGGCTATGCTGAAAATACTATTATTTATACGCAGGCAAGCTTTGCGGCGTTATTTCATCTTGTCAATCACTCCACTTTTAAGGGTGCACTCTTTATGATGGTAGGGATTGTCGATCATGAGGTGGGGACACGTGATATACGCCGTCTTGGTGGCTTAATGGCGTTGATGCCTGTAACGTTTACAATTGCCGTAATTGGTGGTTTTTCGATGGCTGGATTGCCACCATTTAATGGATTTTTAAGTAAAGAAATGTTTTTTGCCGCAATGCTGGCTATTCGTAATGTAGAAGCCTTTTCAATTACTGATGTAGGGCTATTATTTCCGATTATCGCTTGGGTGGCGAGTATTTTTACATTTGTCTACAGCTTAATTTTAATAAGTCGCACGTTCTTTGGAAAATTACAGCCAGATAAGATTGATAAAAAGCCACATGAAGCGCCAATTGGTATGCTAGTTTCGCCAATTATCCTAAGCATCCTTGTAGTGGGAATCTTCTTCTTCCCGAATATGCTAGGACATTATATTTTAGAGCCCGCAATGGCAAGTATATATCCAACTTTCCCGTCAACAAGTGAGCTAACACCGCATATTCATGCATGGCATGGCATAAATGCAGAGCTATTAATGACACTAGGAGTAATCATTATTGGGGCTATATTATTTAAAACGTTAAAAAGCTGGAAGCCTTTATATCGAATATTCTCTCAAAAGTATACGTTTAATACGTATTACAATCGTCTCATTGAAATGAGCGAAAATGGCTCAGCAAGGCTGACTAATCGCTATATGACAGGTAATTTAACTCATTATTTTATCTATATATATGTATTTTTTGTAGCGCTTATTGCGGGCTACTTTATTTGGTCGGATGCTATTGCATTTGATTTTGCTAAGGATTCTACAATTGAGTCCTATGAGCTGATTCTAGTGTTTGTAATGATGTTCGCAGCAGTATGGATGATTTTCGCAAAGGGTCGTGTGACGGCAATGTTGTTAAATGGTGTGCTTGGTTATTCAATTGCCTTTTTCTTTGTTATTTTCCGTGCTCCTGATTTAGCGTTGACGCAATTAGTTGTTGAATCTGTGACGACAGCTTTGTTTCTCCTATGTTTTAAATATTTACCTGATTTAATGCCCGAATCAGCACATAAAAAGGTCCAATGGTCAAATGCCACAATATCTATTTTAGTTGGTGCTACCGTTACACTGGTGGGCTTGGCCGTAGTTCACTTTGATCGCTTTGAGCCTGTTGCTACTTACTTTAATGATGCTTACGAGCTTGCAGGAGGCTCGAATATTGTGAATACGATACTGGGCGATTTCCGGGCATTTGATACGATGCTAGAGGTTGTCGTTCTTCTAATTGCTGGCTTAGGCGTGTATACACTCACGAAGCTAAAGCCACGAAAGGAGAAGACTGACCATGAAAATTAATGACGTTATTTTACGTACAATAACTAAAGCAGTCGTATTCATTATTTTAACCCTAGGCGTTTATTTGTTCTTTGCAGGGCATCATGCTCCAGGTGGTGGCTTTATAGGTGGTCTCGTACTTGCCTCGGGTATTGTTCTGTTGTATCTAGCCTATGATATTGAAACCGTGCATAAAGGAATGCCGTTTGATTTTAAAAAAATGGCGGCGCTAGGAGTATTACTTGCTACAGGAACGGCTATTGGATCACTATTTTTTGATGTGCCATTTTTAACACAGGCACATACCTATATTGATGTTCCGATATTTGGGAAAATGGGCTTTTCAACTGTCACCATTTTTGAGGCTGGTGTAGCGTTAACGGTTGTAGGTGTTGTAGTGACAATTATTTTAAGTATAAGTGAGGATGAGTAGCCAATGGAATCTTTAATACTTGTGTTAGTTGGTGTATTAGTAGCTGTTGCGACGTACTTAATCCTCTCGAAACAGTTATTGCGTGTAATTTTAGGAACTGCAGTTTTATCACATGCAGCCCATCTCCTAATTTTAACGATGGGCGGGCTAAAAAAAGGGGATGTACCACTTTTAGGAGAATCAGAAGGTCCCTATACAGATGCACTGCCTCAAGCGTTAATTTTAACTGCAATCGTTATTAGCTTCGCAGTGACAGCATTTGTGCTTGTTCTTGGCTACCGTGCCTATAAAACAAATGGTTCAGGGAATTTTGACGAATTGAGAGGTACGCCGGATGAGTAATATGATTGTTTTACCATTAATCGTACCTGTTATTACGGCAATATTGTTAGTATTTTTACGTGAACATATTATCTTGCAGCGCATTATTAGTGTATTAACATTAAGCTTTGTGGTTTTGATTGGTATTGTGCTATTGATAGCTATTCAGGAGCAGGGTGTGTTGCGGATCGATTTTAGCGGATGGGGGCCACCGTTTGGTATTCTATTTGTTGCAGATTCATTTGCCGTTTTACTTGTTTTAATAGCGAATATTGTCGCAGTAATTTGTGTGCTATATGCCTTGTTTACGATTGGCAACAGCTATGAAAAAATGTATTTCTATCCGTTCGTCTTACTTATGGTAGCAGGAGTCAATGGTTCATTCTTAACAGGGGATATATTTAATCTGTTTGTGTGCTTTGAGGTAATGTTACTGGCCTCATATGCACTTATAAGTTTAGGTGGCGATAAAATCCAGCTTCGCGAGGCATTAAAATATGTACTTATTAATATTGTGGCCTCTTGGATTTTCTTAGTAGCATTAGCCTTTTTATATGGAACTGTTGGAACATTAAATATGGCACATATTTCTGTTCGTGTAATGGAGGCTGGGGCAGATCCTGTTATTACAACTGTTGCTCTGATTTTCTTAATAGTCTTTAGCTTAAAGGCAGGTTTATTATTGTTCTTCTGGTTACCTGGCTCATACAGTGTACCACCTACAGCAATTGCTGCACTTTTTGCTGCGTTATTAACAAAGGTGGGCATTTATGCGCTCGTTCGCACCTTTACTTTGCTATTTCCAAACAATCCGGATGTTACACATACTGCACTCGGAATTATGGCAGGGCTTACGATAATTGCTGGGTGTATGGGTGCATTGGCAGGACGAGATGTACGAACTATTGCATCTTATAATGTCCTCATTGGTGTTGGATTTATAGTAGCTGGTCTTGCGATTGGTACAGAGTCTGCGCTACAAGGAGTAACCTATTATTTAATGCATGATATGGTAGCGAAAGCTATGCTATTTTTGGCAGTAGGTATGATGATTTATGTTACGGGTGAAACGTTAATAGATAAAATGAGCGGGCTGATTCGAAATTATCCTCTTTTCGGCTGGTTATTCTTTATTGTCATGTGTTCACTTGCTGGTATACCGCCATTAAGCGGTTTTTTAGGCAAGGTTTTAATTGGACAAGGTGCGATAGAAGGCGGGAATTTTATCCTGTTGGGTCTAGGGTTTTTATCAAGTTTAATTGTCTTGTATTCCCTTCTACGAATCTTTCTTTCCTCATTCTTTGGAGAAACAATTATTAGTCTAGAAGATGAGAAGCCGTTACCGAAACGCATTGTCTTGCCGTTAGCATTATTGGCAGTTTGCACAATTGCTTTAGGGATTGGAGCTGAGTGGATGGCGCCATACGTAACAGATGCAGCAGAAACACTTTATACGCCATCGATTTATATTGATGCTGTGTTAGATGGAGAAGCTTGGCAGGGTGAGGTGAGTAAATAATGGCAATGCAATTTATTTTAAATTTATTTATCGCAGCACTTTGGTTATTGCTACAAGATGAGGTGGTCCCGCAGTTTTCCACATTTTTAATTGGCTTTATTGTAGGTATTGGAATTTTGTATGCGTTGCATCGCTTTTATGGCACACAATTTTATTTGCGACGTGTGTTTTCCATTATTAAATTACTATGGCTCTTTAATTGGGAGCTACTATTATCGAGCTACAGCGTGTTAAAACAAATAACTACGCCAAGACTTACGATTACCCCTGGCATATTTACGTACAAAACTGTTCTAAAGGGAGATTGGGAAGTAACAGCACTTGCGTTGCTACTCACACTTACTCCAGGATCAGTAGTGATGGAGGTTTCTGAGGAGGGTGACGTGTTCTATATTCATGCAATGGACATTGAACAATCGAAGGATGCTGTCATTCGTTCTATAGGTAAATTTGAACAAGCAATAATGGAGGTGACACGTTAATGATTGAAAATATTTTGCTCTTAGCTTTAGCTTTATTTAGTGTTTCTATCGCGCTGTCACTGTATCGTGTTATTCGAGGACCATCGATGCCCGACCGTGCTATCGCTCTTGACACAATTGGTGTACATTTATTGTCAGCAATCGCCATCGTGTCGATTGTATTGAAAACAAAGGCATATTTAGAAGCAATTTTGATATTAGGTATTTTAGCATTTATCGGTACAATCGCTTTTACAAAATATATCGAAAGAGGTGTGATTGTTGAACGTAAATCAAATGATTGAATGGGCGGCTGTCATCCTCATTTTGATTGGCTCGATTGTAAGTGTTATTAGTGCATATGGGATGATCCGTTTACCTGATGTTTACACGCGCTCCCATGCTGCAACGAAAAGTTCTACGCTATCGGTATTAACATGTTTATTAGGTGCATTTATTTATTTTTGGGTACATGATGGATTTGTAAGTGTACGTTTAATATTAGGTATCCTTTTCGTCTTTGTAACAGCTCCTGTAGCAGGGCACTTAATTTGTCGTGCCGCCTATCGCTCTCGAGTTCCTTTGGCTGAGGGCTCTGGTGAGGATGAACTGAAGCCCAAGCTGTTTCCAGAAGAAAAATAGAAAGAAGACTGTTTGCCAAAGCAAGCAGTCTTTTTTCTATCGGTGGATAGAGGATTTAAAGTGCTGGATAATTGTGCTGAATTGGTGGATTAAATTCCCGAAATCGTAGATAGAACCACAAAACGAAAGGATAGCGCTATTACGATTAATATTGAAAAACTAATTGATAGCCAGCACCTCTTGCCATCACAATTTTAGCTGGTTGTCCTGGAATTGCATCTAGCTTTTTTCTTAAATTGCTAATATGAACACGTAATGCCTGTGTTTGCCCAATGCTATCCTCATCCCAAATACGTCGATATAGCTCAGCAGATGGGAAGGCTTGATGACTATGCTGTGCTAAAAAGAACAAAATTTGAAATTCCTTTGTTGATAAGGCGAATACAGTATCACCAGTTGAAACTTTTCCTGAATGAATATGAAAATGTAATGTATGAATAATTTTAGTAGAATCATGTTCCATCGACATCAAGGATTTCATAGGATATCGTCGTTCGTATAGTCGCTCAATCGTTTTCAATAATCGGTCATAATCAATTGGTTTTAAAATATAGTCTGTAGCCTGTACATCAAATGCTTCTAAGGCATAATGCTCATACGCTGTCACAAAGACAATATCTATTTGATGTGAGGCATCCTCTATTTTAGAAGCAAGTTCAAGACCAGTCATTTCAGCCATTTCAATATCTAAAAACAGAATATCAGGCTTTAATGTATCAATATTTGTTAATGCCTCTTTTGGATTTAGGAAGGTTCCTATAATCTCAATAGAGCAGCTTGCCTTTAGCATGGATTCTAATAAACGAATGGCTAAAATTTCATCATCTATAATGATTGCTTTTAACAAGATACTCATATCCTTTCTATTGAAATAATTGGGAAATGAATTTCAACAGTTGTCCCTTTATTTTCAAGGCTTTCAAAATGGATCGTAGCATTTTCGAATTTTTTTAATCGTTTAGAAATATTTACAAGGCCAATTCCTTGACTAGCGGTTGTTTCACCATTTTGAATTTGCTGCAAAAGCTTTGGTGATATGCCAATGCCATTGTCTGTAAGCTGAAAAATCAACATTTGCTGCTCTTGCTTAATCAATAATTGCAGCCTACCACCCTCTTTTTTTGCCTTCAGCCCATGAAGAAGTGCGTTCTCCACTAAAGGTTGAAGCAGGAGCGGGGGGATTAGACACTGAATAGGCTCATCCATGCAAATTTCCCATTCTAACTGCTCAGGATATCGCATGCAATGAATATTTATATATGCCTCTATGAGACTAAGCTCTTTTTCTAAAGGAACAAGACTATTGGCATTTTCAAAGGCAAAGCTATTGCGTAAAAAGATAGCAAAATTTGTAATCATTGTACGCGCCTGCTCCAAATCTAAATAGCTAAGCGATAAAATTGAATTTAGTACGTTGTAAACAAAATGCGGTTTAATTTGAGCCTGTAAAAAGGCAGTTTCCATCGCAATTGCTGTTTCTGCTGAATCCTTTAGTAAAATTAGATTGCGTACACGCGTTTTGAGCTCTACTATATCGAGCGGCTTATGTAAAAAATCATTCGCTCCTGATTGAAAGGCTGCAATCATATCCTCTGGACGCATGGCCGCTGTTAACATTAAAATGGGTAGCTCTGTAGAGGTATAATTTTGTCTAATCTGCTGACAAACCTCATAGCCAGAAATAGTAGGCATCATAATATCTAAAATTAATAAATCAATATCAGGATGCTGTGTGACCTGATCAAAGACATGCTGCCCTTTATCAACAGCAATAATAGAGTAGTTTTCCTGTGTCAGAATATCAATTAATACTTTTAGATTAACAGCATCATCATCCACGATAAGAATTTTTTTCCCCCCAATATTTTCAACAATATGTGGGAATGTCAGGAAAGGGTGTCGATAGGTTTGTATGGGTGTTATTTGTAATTCTTCATGTTTCGGCTGTGCTTTTAGCAGTTTAACAGAAAATGTCGTACCTTGACCGACAATAGAATATACACTGATTTTGCCGCCTTGCCGTTCTACAAGTTCCTTTGTAATGTGCAAACCTAATCCAGTACCATCAACAGAACGGCTTAATTGCTGAAATGGGCTAAAAATTGTTTTTAAGTTTTCGGGTGCAATGCCGCATCCAGTATCTTTAATGTCAATCACTAGAAATGCCTGCTCCTCATAGCAAGTAATATCGATTGTTCCTTTATTTGTATACTTCACTGCATTATGAATTAAGTTATAGAGAATTTGTCGAAGTCGATTTTCATCCGCATGGACAAAGCGTCCACGTTCAATATGATTATAGATTTTTACATCTTTGCTAATTGTATAGGACAGCACTTCCACAGTCATATGTGTAGTCGCAAATAAATCGACAGTTGTCAACTGCAATGCTAGTTCATTCTCCTTTAATTTAGAAAAATCGAGTATATCGTTAACCAAATAGGAGAGGCGTTCAGCGATATTAAAAATAAGTGTTACTTTCTCTTTCTGTTCTACAGCTAAATCAGGCTTGCTATTGTCATTCAGCATAGATTGCGAAATTCCAATAATGCCATGCAAAGGTGTTTGGAATTCATGAGATGTTTTAGCAAGGAATTCGTCTTTTAATTGATCTACACGTATAAGTGCCTCTGTTAGTTTACCTTTTTCTAAATATGAATCTGCAAAACGATGTGAAATATATAAAGAAAGCATTGTTAAACAAATAAATGGCAGCAAGGGCGGCAAGGCATTCAATTCAAGATTAATATGTGTATTTAATGTAGCAACGATAAAATAAAGCAGAATGGCTAACGAGCTTATTATTAAATACATAACACCAGGAACACGTCGGTAGATTGCGATAATTTGTACATAGAAAATATAAATGATATTGACAAATACATATAAGGAATTAACGTTTTGTAATTTAGAATTAATGGATGCTGGCAGTATCATAAATAACATCATGAATATACCTATAATAGATAGTACCTTTACCACCCAATAATTCATATATTGTGGCAAGGCGCGATAAAAATAGAGCAAAATAGAAAGACCAACAAAGACACTAGAAGCCATTTGTATACTTTGAAACGGTACATAGTTCATATCGACAAGGGCTAGTAGCAGCTTTTCGCCATGCGTAAGCGTGTAAAGCGCACTTGCAAAACAAAATAACGCAAAATAAAGCTGCTCAATCCCTAATTTAGAATAAAGATAAGAGCCAAAAAAGTAGATAAACATAGTTAAAAAAGCTGCTAGTGTAATTAAATCGTAGAATAATGCACTTTCACGAAGCTTTGTAATACTAGTTTGATCCCCCAAAAAAATGGAGCTAATAATACCCCCTCCTGGTGCATAATCAAAATTTGCTACATGCACAATCAATTCCAGTTCATTTTGATCAGGCGAAAAATAAGCAGTATACGGCGTATTGTGCGGTATATAGCGGGCATTCTCAGTAGGCTCTCCGCTTTGTCCAATTCGATGTCCATTGATATAGATTGCATTGGACATGCGAATGACGTTTGTTTTAATTCCTAAAATATCCTTAGGATCATTTACTAAAATTTTAAGTCGATAAGTTCCACTTGCGAATGAGGGGAGCGGTTGTCCATCAATTGTATATTTAGTCCATCCTGAAGGAACATCTACGAGATAGCTTGGATAGGTATCAAAGTTCGAACCATCAACCAAACGATTCGGAATAAATGCCCACACGCCATCTAATTTGATAGGAGCATTATCGTTAAATATATGATGACGCAAATCCATCACGCCTTTAACCGCTAGTGGTCCATGGGATTTAGTTTGGGATAAGGGAAGAATAACGCCTGCTAGCAGCAGTGCTCCGATAATAAATGCGAACAGTATTGATAATTTTTTCATCCTTAAAAACCCCCTAAACCTTCATTGACTCACTCACTTGACACGGTTTTAGTTGGATTATACAAGATAGATTCCTTTATTAATAGATGCAGGCTGAACGTTAAGAAATCTTAACGCCAAGAAAACTCATGATTCTTTTATACTAAGTAAAACAACACATGAAAGAGGAGGTTTATAGATGATAAAAAAATGGAGTAGCGTCTTCATCATCGTGGTACTTATTTGGTCACAGCTAGGGGTATTATCTCCTAAAGCTGATGGTGGATTCCTAACAGAAACGAATCCAGATGGTTTAACTATTATTGGATATGCAGGACTAATCCCAGATGGAAACTTAGTTATTCCACGCACACTACAGGATGGTGGTGTTGAAAAAAAAGTAACAGTAATAAAAGAGGGTGCTTTTGCAAATCGTCTATTAACATCCTTAACTTTTGAACCAGCCTCTGAGTTAAAGGAAATAGGAATGTCAGCCTTTAGTAGCAATACATTAGGGAGTGTCCAAATCCCTGCTTCTGTTCAAAAGATAGGAGATGGTGCCTTTGCAAATAATCAAATAACATCCTTAACATTTGAATCAGCTTCTAACTTAGAGGAAATAGGATTAGTAGCTTTTATGAACAATACATTAGGAAGTGTCCAAATCCCTGCTTCTGTTAAAAAGATAGGTAACCATGCCTTTTTTATGACTCAACTAACGTCCTTAACGTTTGAGCAAGCCTCAAAGTTAGAGGAAATAGGGATGTCAACTTTTGCATACAATGCTTTAGGGAGTGTCACAATTCCTTCTTCCGTTCAAAAGATAGGCAACAATTCTTTTGAAAATAGTCAACTGACATCATTAATGTTTGAGCCAACTTCTAATTTAAATGAAATTGGAGATAGTGCCTTTTTGTTAAATCAAATTGAGTCTATCACGATTCCATCAAGTGTAGAAAAGATAGGCGTGAGTTCTTTTTCGCAGAATAAATTAACAAACCTTATTTTTGAATCAGGAAGTCCTATAGACATAGGCATAAGCGCATTTTTAATAAATGAACTGGAAAGCATTATTTTCCCATCTAATATAAAAACGATTGGCGGTTCAGCCTTTTCATTTAATAAATTAAAGAAAATAGAATTTAAACAACCAACAAATCAAGAAGTGACAATTGATCCTATGGCATTTCAATTTCAAAATGGTGACATAAATACTACTCAGTGGTTTATAAACGGTAATGGCCAATCACTATGGAATCAACAAACTGTAACAACAGCCCTAAAAGTTTACTCTACACCACAAACACCGTATGAAGTAACCTTTGAAACATATGAGGGTAGTGCAGTAGAAAAAGAAGATGTTATAGATGGAGAGCTTGTAACGAAGCCAACTGATCCAACAAAGGATGGTTATATTTTTGATGGTTGGTATCGTGAGGACTTCCAAACGCCATGGAATTTTGCAACTGATACAGTAACAGAGCCTGTAACACTGCATGCAAAGTGGCTATCAGCAAGTCCATTTACTACATCCGACAATGGTGATGGAACAGTAACGGTTACAGGCTATACAGGGCAAGTGCCAATAGATTTGGAAATACCATTTGAAATTAATGGCAAAAATGTAACGGTTATAGGGGCTGGCGCTTTTAAGAAGAAAGGGTTAACAAATGTAACTATTTCAGAAGGTATACAAGAAATTAAAGTATCTGCTTTTTCAGAGAATCAGTTAACCAACTTAATCATGCCCTCCACAATGAAGAAAATTGGTTATAGTGCCTTTTCGGAAAATCTATTAACATATGTAGATATCCCAGAAGGAATCGAAGAAATCGGTAGTAATGCATTTTTAATGAATAAATTAACAAATGTCAAGATTCCATCAACACTTAAAAAGATTAATGGGGCAGTCTTTGCAGAAAATGAATTGACGAGTGTAGAGATTCCAGAAGGTGTGCAGGAAATTGACGGACCAGCCTTTGCTTCAAATAAATTAACAAGTGTCACAATTCCATCAACAATCACAGCAATAGGTATTTCAGCATTTCGAAGTAATAACTTAGAAACAGTTGAGTTTAAGGGGGCTGTGGATAGTATAGACGAATCAGCTTTTAGTGAACAAACTGTAATACCAACATTTACAGGTTGGTACACAGATCAATCTATGCAGCCATCTGTACTATGGAATGGCACTATACCACAGGCAATGACAATTTATTCAGTAGGTTTCCCAGCATATATCGTCTCATTTAATTCAAATGGAGGCAGTGATGTAGCACCGAAAACCGTGACGCAGGGTGAAGGCGTATCTGCACCTACTGTACCGATAAAATCAGGCTATACATTTGTAGGTTGGTATAAAGATGGTGCATTGCAAACACCGTGGAATTTCCAAACTGATAAAGTAACAGGAAATATTGCACTTTATGCAAAATGGAATGCTATATCAACACCGAATGTAACATCGCCATCAGTGCCAGATTCAACACCATCAATGCCATCTACAACTAATCAAATTAAGGTAGATGTAGTGGATGCGAGTAATCCCAATGCAGTGCTCGTACAAACAGTTATTACACGCGACAATAGTGGTGGTGTAATAAAGGATACAGTGAACTTTACACCTGCGAATGCAAGAGAGTCGATTGATAAACTAGCAAATAAGGAGAATAAAAAATCACGTATCGTTATTCCTGATGAACAGCAACAAGTAAGTGAAACAACTGTAGGTATTGCAAGAGAGGCAGCACGACTGCTAGCAGAAGGGCAAGCAGGCTTAGGGATTGATATGGAAACAGTGAAGTTGGATATTCCTGCATCCTCTTTAGCGAATTTCGACAATGATTTTTATTTCCGTGTAGTGCCAGTCAAAGTACAGGCAACAAAGCAGCAATTAGAAGAACATGCGAAAACAGAGGTAAATGTACAACAACTAACAAACAGTGCAACAATCACATTACTCGGACAACCAATGACGATTGAAACTAATATGCAGAATCGACCAGTAACATTGACATTGCCGTTACCAAAGGATGTCACACAGGAGCAGCTCGCGAATTTAGCAATCTATATCGAACATAGTGATGGCACAAAAGAGGTAGTACGTGGGATAATAGTGGATTTCAAGGAAGGAACAAAAGGTATCCAATTCGAGGTAACAAAATTCTCTACATTCTCAATTTTATATGCACCTATGAAAAAGGAGCAGCCAAAAGAGGAAGTAAAAGCGGAGGAAGAAATTACACTAGAAGAGCCTGTGTCTGAGCCATATATTAAGGGCTATCCAGATGGTACATTCCGTCCAGAGGCATTTGTAACACGTGCTCAAATGGCAAGTATGTTGGCGCGTCATCTAACAGGCAATTTAATTCCAGAGGCAACAGCGACATTTACAGATACAACAAAGCATGATGCCAAGGATGCGATTGAATTTGTGAAGGAAACAGGCTTATTTAAAGGCACAACAGCAACAACATTTAACCCAAATGGCTCTATCACACGTGCACAAATGGCTACAGTGGTTGCACGATGGTTAGCAGAAAATGGGGAAGTGAACAAGTCTCAGGCAAAGGTATTTAAGGATGTAAAAACTAACCACTGGGCAGCTGAAGCGATTGCGGTAGTTAGTGCACATGGCATTATGACGGGTACAGCTAAAGATACGTTCAATCCAGATGGTTATTTAACAAGAGCACAAGCAGTAAAAGTATTAAATCGCTTATTTGAACGTTCAGTTGCGTCAACAGAACAAACGCCATTATTCACAGATGTTTCAAGCAACCACTGGGCATTTGATGAGGTTCAAGCAGCAGCACAATAATCAGAGGAAAGCTGTCTTTATAATAATAGATAGGCTTTTAGAAATCGGCAAAATTTGTTTGGATTAAACTAGAATAGAGATCAGCAGGTTATTTAGTGCATGTGGGAGATATAGATCTCCTACATGCTTTTTTACATTTTTAGGATGAATTTGAATGATGCTAAAAGTTTTTTATGGGAATTGTGCAATAGTGGGATAAAAGTTGATAAAACGGAAAATAGTAAAGGTAACCTTAGTAATGTTGAAAACAAAAATAAATTGACTTATCTGAAAATTATGTTTATAATATTTAGCTAAAAATTATTTACTTTAACTTGATTATTATTTCAAAAGAGTATATCTTAATTAGCAGATAGATTTTTTATTCTTTTGAGTGAATAATTATCCATTTGACTATTTTCAAGAAATCCATTCTCATACACAATAAAATAAACTTAAAAGGAGATCTATGATGATGAAGAATAAATTATTCTTGCTAATGCTCGTTCTAGTAATTGGTGTACTAGCTGCATGTGGCGCAAAAGAAAATAAAGACAATAGTACAAATTCAAATGCTGATGTGGGTACAGAGCAGAAGCAAGTATTAAAGGTAGGTACTTCAGCTGATTACGCACCATTCGAGTATGTTGATGCTGCAAAAGGTGAAGAAATTATCGGGTTTGATATTGATTTGATCAAATTAGTTGGTGAAAAAATTGGTGTAGACATGCAAGTGCAGGATATGGATTTTAACAGCCTAGTACCAGCATTACAAGCAGGTAAAATTGATGTAGTTATTTCTGGTATGACGCCGAATCCAGAGCGTGAGCAAGTGGTGGATTTCACGGATAAATACAATGAGACAGAACAAGTAATTATCGTGAAAAAGGATAGCAGTATTAAAAAAGAGGCTGATTTAACTGGCAAAAAAATTGGTGTACAAATAGCTTCTATTCAAGAAAATTTAGGGAATAATATTGCGAAAAAGGTAGATGCAACTGTTGAAGGACGTACTCGAATTCCAGAAATCATCCAGGATATGATGTCTAAACGTTTGGATGCCGGAATTTTAGAAGGTGGCGTTGCCAAAGGTTATCTTAAAACAAATGATAAATTAGCTGCTTTCCCTGTTGAAGAGCAACCAGAAGATTTCAAAGCAATCGCTGTTCCAAAAGGAAGCGACCTAAAAGATAAAATTAACAAAGCATTAAAGGAACTAGCTGATGAAGGTAAGATTCAAGAGCTAGAAGAAAAATGGCTAGAAAAAGCTGAATAAATACTTAGACACTGCGATAGCTCTATTTTGGGCTATCGCTTGTGCTTTTCATATTCTTAACAGAAATCAAGAAAGGAGGGAGATGCTGTGAATTTAGATTTTTCAGCTATCGTTCCCTCTATTCCTTATATACTTAAAGGAATAGGTGTTACACTTCAAATTGCAATTGGTGCCTCAATCATCGGTTTTATCGTAGGGATACTACTCGCACTGTGTAAAATTGGTAAAGTGAATGTTTTACGTTGGTTTGCGGATTTTTATACATCCATTTTCCGAGGTACACCACTTGTCCTACAATTATTAATTATTTACTATGCAGTACCACAGTTATTAGATATTCAAATTGAACCAATTCCAACAGCAATTATGGCATTCGGCTTAAACTCAGGTGCTTATATTTCAGAAATTATTCGTGCTGGTATTAATGCAGTCGATAAAGGCCAGATGGAGGCAGCACAAGCACTTGGAATTCCCTATGCAAAAATGATGAAGGATATTATTATTCCACAAGCAGTAAAAAATATTTTACCATCTTTAGTCAATGAATTTATCACATTAAACAAAGAAACAGCAGTAGTAACAGTCATTAGCGCATTAGATATTATGCGTCGAGCTTATATAGTTGGTGGTTCAACATATCGCTATCTTGAGCCTTTACTTTTTGCTGGTGTAGTTTATTACATTATGACGCTTATTTTAACGTTCCTTGGTAAACGAATCGAGAAAGGAATGAGAAAAAGTGATTAAAATTGAAGAGCTTCATAAATCATATGGACAAAATGAGGTACTTAAAGGGATTTCAACTGAAATCAAAGAAAAAGAGGTTATTGCGATTATCGGTCCATCCGGCTCGGGTAAATCAACATTTCTTCGTTGCTTAAACTTATTAGAAGAGCCAACGAGCGGAAAAATTACAATTGCTGGTGATGTTTTAACTGATAAAGGGACAAATATAATGAAAATACGTGAAGAAGTTGGTATGGTTTTTCAGCATTTTCATCTTTTTCCACATAAAACAGTACTAGAAAATTTAACATATGCACCCATCAATGTGAAGGGGATGGACAAGTCAGCTGCCATAAAAAATGCAGAGGATTTACTGACAAAAGTCGGTCTATATGAGAAGCGTCATGAGTATCCTAACCGTTTGTCTGGTGGACAAAAGCAACGTGTTGCCATTGCTCGTGCACTTGCAATGGATCCAAAGGTAATTTTATTTGATGAGCCTACCTCTGCACTTGATCCAGAAATGGTTAAAGAGGTTTTAGCAGTTATGAAAAACCTTGCAGATACAGGCATGACAATGTTAATCGTTACCCATGAGATGGGCTTCGCTCGTGAGGTGGCAGATCGCGTACTATTCCTCGATGGCGGAAAGCTAATTGAGGATGCTCCACCAGAACAATTCTTTACAGCGCCATCAACACAGCGTGCAAAGGACTTTTTAGAGAAGGTTTTATAGTTTAATGCTGCATCATTAAAATAGCTATGCAAAAAAATCATTAGTCTATTAGATTCAAGCGGATAAAGTTATATAGCACGGTGATTGTTAGATAAATTTCTAATAATCATCGTGCATTTTTTTATTTAGAAAATTAATCTTTATTCTTCTATAAATGAGGAAAACGTAAAATGTTTCTTTAATGTTTCGACATTAAACAATTCCTCAATATGATAGGCTCCTGCTGGTTGATTATGTTCAAGTAATTCAGTAGCGATAGTTGCTGCGATTTTAGCCGTTACCATTGATTCATCATGTTCCAAAAATGTTATTGCTACAGCTCTCTTCTCATACTGACCCCTACCAATAGCCTCCACCTTAATGCCACATATATCTGAACCAATTTTTATTTTTTGCATAGCTGATGCAAGTAGATGTTGAACCTTGTCGAATTTTAGTAAATAGGATAGACGACTTTTTTGTAAAAACGAGACAAATCGATTGAGCGACTCAATATCAAAGCCCATTCTCGTAACAATTTGTCTAGTTGAAAAATGCTTGGTTAATGTATGCTGATCTGAAAAATTAAATTGATAGAGACTGCGTTTTCCAACACCCTTAAAATGAACAATTCTCCTATTTGTAAAGTTATTGACGATCTGCTTTTTATTCTGATACATAATATGGTAGGGCTTATTTAGCTGGTCCAAAATCCATAAAATTGCCGCAGTGCCATGTGTATCCCCAGCTCCAAGTAAAATTGAAATATGAAGCTGGTCAACAGTAGTTAATTGCTGTGCGGCATGCATCGCCATTAAATTGGTTAATCCTGGTGCCATTCCAACACTGTAGACAATTGTAGAACGATATTGTACAGCAACTGGATGAAGATCCTCTAATTTTTTAAGAAAAGCATAGCTGGCAGTAATATCAATGTACATAATCCCCTCTCTCAAGCAGAGCTGAGCAAATGCAGTATCTTGTTGCTCTAAACACATAATTACAAGCGCTACACCTTCTAGTTGCTTCAGACATACAGTCTTTGGCACATCCATCTGTAGAGGGATTGCAAGATGATTATAGCGAGCGCAAAATTGTTTAGCCTTTTCTATATTTCTACCAGCAATACATACTCTATTCGGATAGCTTTGTAATAGGAGTTTTGCAATTTTCCCTCCGACTTCACCATAGCCTCCAACAATTAAGATATTCTCTTTATTCATTTAAAATTTTCTCCCTTAATAGCTACTAAAGCATCAATCATATGTGTTTTAAAATATGGAATGATTGTTGTAAAGCCAACATCCTTCAATAAATTAATAAGCAATTCAAGTTTAATCGGGTGGGTTGTAATGCTAAAGGATTGTTCAAAAAATTGCCAATGATTTTCAGAAATATTATTATGGAGCATTGAGCCTCGCCAGTAGCGGAGCTGATGCTTGAACGCTGAGGAAGTTAAATCAGCATTTATAGAAGATATAAACAGCACGCCATTCTCCTTCAAGCTATCTGCTATTTTTTGAAGCAGTGCTTTCTTTTGATCAAGATCCTGCATAAAATGTAAAACTAAATGACAGGTAGCTACATCAAACAGCTCTTTTACGTTAGATGTCAGTAAACCTCTGTCAATCCATTCAATATTAAGTGCATATGGAAGCATATCAATTTGTTTAGCAGCTAGCTCCAGCATTACCTTGGATGTATCAACTGCTGTGAAATGAGCAGAAGGCAATAATTCTCCTAATGTTAGTAATTCCTGCCCACCACCTGCACCTACTACTAAAACTTTATGTGTAGTGGGAAAGCTATGAAGTATATTGGCCATCATGTCATAAATAAGGTCGTAGCCAATAATCTTCTGACGAATGGATTGTTGGTATGTAGAGACAGAAGAGTCATCCCAGTTGTGTAATGGTTTATTCAATTAAATACCTCCTAATTTTTGTGGGTAGTAGATGCAGAGAGTAACTCATTCATCTTTAAGCAATCATTCTTATGGAAGATTGCTGACTGTCTTGTAAAGTCACCTACTATTTGTGTTGGGCTGTTCCCTAAAATAAGTATTCGTTGTCCAATATTAAGAGCCTCATTCAAATCATGTGTCACTAATATAACTGTGGGCTGATAGTCCAACCAAAGTGAACGCACTAGTTGAAGCATTTCATTTTTTAAGTGGATATCTAATGATTGAAATGGTTCATCCATTAGCAAAAGTGCTGGTTGGTTGACCATTGCCCGAATAAGAGAAACACGCTGCTTCATACCACCACTTAATTGATGTGGATAGTGCGCTTTAGCATCATAGAGACCTGCAATTTCCAATAATTTATCTATTCTATCCTCTGTGACTGTCTCATCCACCCATGCAATATTTTCAAATACGGTGAGACTAGGAAGAAGTCGTGGCTCTTGAAAAACATATCCCAATGAGCCAATAGGAAAGCCGATAAACCCTGCATCCGGTGAAATTAAGTTCGCAATAAGCTTCAATAATGTTGTTTTTCCAATGCCAGAAGAGCCTAAAATACATGTAACTGTGGTAGGAGCTATTTGTAAATGAAACTGCTGAAAAATTTGCTTTTGATTTCTTGAGAAGGATAAATTATCTATGGTTAACATAGGTTGAGCCCCTTTCTATTCTGCATAAACGGACAATGACGAAGATAAAGGTGGAAAAACTAGAAATTAATCCTCAAAATGATCGTCTGCTTTAACAAACAGATAGAAACATCACATCACTTTATTAGCCTCTGTAGGAGAAATTCCATAGCTAGACCTGCCAAAGCTAGAATAACTGTCCAAGCAAAAACTGTTGGGGTATCAAAGTAAATACGTGCTTGGCTAAGCTGTTGTCCAATACCTCCATGTCCAACGATTAATTCTGACATCACAATTGTCTTCCATCCCATGCCAACTGCTATTAAGAGGGCAGACTGTAGGTAAGGTAACACTTGTGGGAAATAAATATCTTTTATCACTTTCTTGCGTGAGACTCGAAAACATAGAGCCATTTCCAGCAGCTCTTGAGGAGTTTGAAGTATCCCTTTCATTACATTAAAGAAAAAGATAGGTACTAAGGTGACAAAAACAATAAAGATTTGGGCACCACCATGTTCTCCAAACCATAAAACCGTGAATAGCATCCATGAAACAGGTGGGATGGATTGAGCCAAAATAATAATCGGCTTTATAACATCCTTTATCATATTTGATAAACCTGCCATGATTCCTAACATACTACCCAACAATAGAGACAACAATATACCAATAAGAAAGGATAATGTTGTAATAAAGAATGCTGACCAAAATATAGGATTCCCTAATAGTTTGATTAAAACAGAAGCAACTACAATAGGACTAGGTAATAGTACATCAGGATATTTAGTAGCCAACATGGTCCAGAGAAGTATTAGCACGATAATACTACCTATTGAACGAAGCAGGCTATTCACTGTAATAGAAATCTTCATTAGGTAAAGCACCACCTAAGGATTCAGGTGCAATCTCTAGTAAAATCTTAAAGTAAGCTTCTATATCCTTTCGGGCTTGTTGAGCGGTTTGAAAGTGTAAGGAGCTATTTGTTAATGCACTTTTCATGATCTTTTCATCACTATTGAAAAAATCACTAAGTAATGGCAAGGTAACATCTGGCTGTTGATGTAAATCAGTAATTGCTGCTTCAGAAAGAGCTTGAAATTGTTTAATAGCATCTTGGTTACTAGACGCCCAATTCTTATTAATAAAAATACCGGTTTGTGGTAGTTGTTGATTAAATTGTTTCTGCCATACTTCCTCAAAGTTGATGACGATATGTAAATCTGTCTGTAAATTTGCTTGCACTATACTTAACAATGGCTCTGGAATAACAACATGCTGGATTGCACCTGATGCTAGTTGTTGACCAATTTCCGATATATTGACAAATGATAGCTTAACACCTGGGATATTATTTTGAGTGATTAAGTAATTTGTTAATATATCTGGCGGACCACCTTGACTAGGGACGAAAATAGTTTGATGTGCTAAATCTTCTATTTCGTGAACATTGTTATCGGTTGAAACAAGAAACATAGAGCCAAATGTATTGACTTGAATAAGCTGCAAGGGCATACCTTTCGCATATAAATTTGCCCCCATATTAAGAGGAAGTGCCATAAATTGTGCTTGTTCTTTCTGTATTTGAGCTAAAAGAGTATCTGCTGTTTCCCATGTGATAAGCTCAATATCCTTTTGTTGATGTGCCAGCAAGATACTTGGAAAAATAGATGGCGATTTTGGAGCACTAATGGTTGCCTTGAGAGTATGCTGCTGTTCATCTGAATTCTGATAATTGGTAGTGGCAGGAGAGGATTTCTCTGAGCAACCACTAATAACAGTTACTACTAGCAAGACAATAAAAAATATGTAATAAAATTTCTTCAAAATAGTATTCCTCCTTAGTGAACTCTTGTACAATTTAATTAAGAATTATTCTCAATTATAAAGTTTCAGAAAAAAAGAGCTATCCCATATTTCTGGGGGGAGGTAGATTTTTATGATGGATGCACAGTACTGGCGAAGAAAATCTGAACAATGCTTAAAGCGCAGCAAAAATTCATTTGAATATCGTCAATTGATGATAGAAGCTTTGCATACGCAAATAAATTTTGATGCATATTGCTGTACATTAACGGATGCACATACACTTTTTTCGATAGGTGCTGTCACGGAACATTCTATAGAGGCTATTCATCAGGAGATAATGGAGTTGGAGTATGCTATAGAGGATATAAATAAATATGAATTCTTAGTTCGCAGTGGTCAACACATAGGTAGGCTAAGTGATTCGACAAATCAAAGCTTCCGCTATAGAGAAGTGTTAGCTCCTAATGGTTTTAGTGATGAAATACGAGCTGCTTTAACTTATCAGGGACAATGCTATGGTTTTTTAACGCTGTTCAAAAGAGCTGAAAGTGAGCAATCTTTATTTCAAGACAAAGATCTAGTACTTATAAAAATAGTGATGCCCGTTATGGGGGAGACTTTAAAGGGGTTCCATCATTATATTATTGAGGAGCGACTTCCAACTGTAGAGGGAGAACAAGGTATTGTTATTTTTGATAGAGAGCTAAGAATACATTCTAGTAATTCAAAGGCTCGCAAATTGTTATCAATTTTAAGAAAGTATGAAAGCCTATCGGAATGGCAAATACCAAAGCCTATTCAGGCGATATGTGCAAAATTGCTTGCTGACAATACCAATACCAATACCAATACTTCTTTAATAGTGCCTATTAAGGATACAGGTTATATTACTATTCGTGCATCACTTATGTGGACAAGCCATCAAGAACGGCAAATAGCTTTATTAATAAATGAGGCTTCATCGAGAGAAATGCTAAATTTTTTAATAACGGCCTACAACCTTACGCCAAGGGAAAAGGAAGTTATGTTTGAAATTATTAAGGGGATTCCTACAAAAGAGATTGCTTATAATCTTAGTATTTCAAATTATACAGTGCAGGATCATTTAAAGGTTATTTTTCAAAAAGTAAATGTCTCGAATCGAAATGAGCTAGTGTGGAAAATTTTTTCTCGATTCCAGTTAGATTAATAAGAACTAACAAAAGAATCTGCTGAATCGATAGCAGATTCTTATCATTTATAAATGGTCATTTTGATGAAATAATAACTGATAGCCAAAGCCTCGTACATTTGAAATTTTCGCATGATGCCCAGAAATAGACTCTAATTTTCTCCTAAGGTTACTGATATGAACCTTTATTGCTTGGGTTTGTCCGATACTATCCTCTCCCCAAATCAATCTATAAAGCTCAGATGGATGAAAAATCTGCTCAGGATGCTGCGCTAAAAAAAATAAAATTTGAAATTCCTTAGTGGGCAATATGAGTACAGTATCATTAATATTCACTTTTCCAGAGTGAATATGAAAGCGAAAGTTTTCAATGGACAGGGTCTCTGAGTCTACATGCTTGTGGTTTATAGTCTCATTGATATATACAGGCGATCTTCTTATATTTGAATGCATACGTGCAATTAATTCAAATAAATCAAAGGGTTTTGTGACATAATCATCTCCGCCCAGCTCTAGCCCCCGTATTATATCTGAGCCATCTGCTAAACAGCTCACAAAAATAATAGGGACATTTGAAAATTTACGAATTTCTGCACACACCTCAAAGCCGTCAATGCCAGGCAATTGTGCATCCAATAGAACAAGATCAGGTTGTACAATATTAAATTGCTGTAAGGCATCTTCACCATTTGAAAATATGTATGGCAAAAAATTAGCATTTTTTAATGCAACACTAAGAAGGTTTTGAATATCTACATCATCTTCAACAATAATAATTTTCTTAGCCATGTATATCCTCCTTTTCAAAGTTGACAGGTATGACTATTGTGAAGGTACTGCCTTTACCGAGCTCGCTTTCAACATAGATGTTTCCCCGATGCTTATGAATAATTTCTTTACTAATGGCTAATCCCAAACCCGATCCTTTTTTTGCCTTATTTGGGGCATTTCCTTTCATAAAACGTTTAAAAATATGAGGTAATAACTCAGCATCAATACCTTGGCCGTTATCCGTAACCCTAATTGACAAAGAACCTTGCAGCGTATCTCTTATGTTGGGCGTACAATCTACATCAATTTCAATGGTTCCATCTGTAGGAGTAAATTTAATAGAATTTTGAATTAAATTTAAAAATACCTGCTCCATGCGAGTAACATCTAACCAAGCATAAATGGAAACTCCCTCTATTGTGTGTAAGGCTGAATGCTGAAAATGAAGACCTTCATTTTCAATGTAGTGCTTCAGTTGCTTAACCATGTATTCTAAGAAATAATGGACATTGATATGCTCAAACGTATATTCAAATTGCCCTTCATCCATTTTTGCTAAATCTTGAAGATCTTTAGATAGATGATGGAAAAATTTGAATTTTTCGTAAATGATCGTTAAATATTCCTGTAATTCCTCAGATTCAACTTTAGACTGCATAATTTGAATATAGCCCTGCATGATTTGCATAGGTGTTCCTATTTCATGTGCAACAGAGGAAAAAAATGATTTTCTGGATGTTTCAATGTGCAGGAGCTGACTATTTTTCTCCTGCAAATCCTTTGTCCGCTCTGCCACTTTTTGCTCAAGGGAGGCATTTATTTTTAATAACTCCACAGATAAGGATTCAGCTCTTTTAAATGCCTCAGAACTCTTCTGTGCCACTACCAATGTCTGAATAAATAGAAAAAGGGCAGCCGCAATGGGCGATAAATCGATGGTTTCTAACCAGCCATTATATAAAAATAAATCATTGACGATTGCAATCATTAAGACAACCATTGTAAAGAAATTTAGGTAAGATCCCTCACGTTTACGTAATGCCGCTAGAGAAACAATATATAGCAAATATAGAAGCATAAAGCCTATCCAAATTTGAAAAGTAGAGAAAAATTGAGTGAAAATAATAGCGGGAAATAAAGTTGTCAGACTGAATAATATACAGACAAAAAGCGTCATCCTCACTATTTTTTTATTAATTTCCTGAGGGAAGGTATGTGCTAAAAATAAAAATACAACCATAAATCCAATATAAAAAGTAAGATACTCAATTTTCACGCTTAATTCCCAGGGGAATAAGGGAAATAATTGCATTAAGAGAATATTACCAACTAGCATTACTCGTAAAGAGAGTAATAAACAAAAGATGCCTAGAAAAATTGGCAACTGAGTAGTAACCCTAAATAAATATAAGGAAATATAATAAAAGCTTAGAGCAAGGACAGAGCTTGCAATGATGACATCTCTTATAATAGTGAGTTCCCGATGCTCTTTAATAACATGTTCGTAGCCAAAAATAATAGGAGACCACATTCCTCCCTTGCGTGAAGAGAAATTTGATACTTGCATGATTAATTCTATTTCTTTAGATTCAGACTGAAAAGTGACTACCTGCGAAAATGATCTTGGTTTCATGCTTTGACGGTCTATACCCACCTTACCATTTTCCGCAATAGGTTTACCATTTACCCATAGCTGAAAGGCAGAAGCGACGGAGGGTAGATAGAGTGAAAATAAATGGTCCTTCTCTTTTTCATCTAACTGAATATGCAATCGATATGTTCCATACCCCTGATTTGACAAAGGTTTACCAGTATAAGTAGCTTTCGCCCATGTACCCGGTACTTCTATGTATTGAGGTTTTACTTTTAACTTAGAATGTTGAAAATCCTCAGGCTGAAGCAGCTCCTGCCAATAAAACTCCCATTGTCCCCGTAAATAAAATTTTTTATCTTGCAGCTCCATTTCCTGTAGTGAATAAATACCTTGCTGTGCGGAAAGAGTCGTTTTTCCCTCACCAAGTGTAATGATAGGGATAAAAAGGAAAATAATTAGAAAGAAGCCGGTAGCTATGGCGATAATTTTTTTCATATCTAGCTCCTAACTTTCAATAATTTCATCACAAAGGTTAAGAAAAATTAACCTAAAATATGGAATGAATTCGTGGTGGAATCTATTGACCTATAATATAATAAAAAAAAAGTTAAAAGTCACCAAAAAAATGCAACCTTTAGATTTTTTATTAGGTAGTAAGAATTAAATATTTCGTATAAATGGGGTAATTAATTTCTGAATATTGAAAAACATGAATCGGAGGTACTGAATTATGGCTTGGACATTTAGTTTAAATATTACAAATGACACAGATCGAGATTTAGAGTTAGTTGAATCACAATTGCACTGGGGATACTGGAATACAAATGGTGAAGAGGATAAAGGACCCCAATCAATTAAAGCGGGAGAAACAATACAGGCTGTAGGAGTCAAATCCGCTTTTGGTCCAAATGGCTACGAATTTTCATGTTCATGGAGGGATAATAACAGGAATCAGGAAGAGAAAATGCTGGAACCTTACGGGGTAGTAAGCCTCTATGTTAATGTGCCATATAATAATCCCAATGAAGCAGCTTGCAGAGCAAATGGGTATTTTGAGGTAAATGAGTGGAAGGGTATTACTCATGATGGACATAACTTTGTTCGGGATATACGTATTTCCAATAAGATGGACAGGATAAGAAAAAAGGAAGTACCTAATAGTTTATATACAGATTGGTCCAAAATAGAAACAGTGAAAGTTGTTGAGAATGTAGAAACTATTGATCTAAATCAGTATATTCCTAGCGGGGTTCACTTTGAAAAGAATGCGATATTTAAAACGTCTACATTTAAAATTTCAAAAAAACTTTGGGATGGGGTCAATGATTTAGATTTTGATAGCCTTTATTTGAAAAAGCGTGAAGTGAATGATTATTTTTCTGTTGAGGTAACTTGCTTAAGAGCAGATGCTACAAAAATTGAGACGGTCACTAGAAGAGGAAAAATAAAAGTAAAAGATGAACGTTTTATATCGACTACAAGTAAGAGAGTAGTAGAAAAGGTTAGCACGATTGAGACCGCACTGAAATTTACGGAAAATGCTTCAGTTTCTGAAGAAAAAATAGTGAAGGCAAGTGTATCACAGGAATTACAGACGGAAATAAGGGCGAAGTTTAATATATTAAATTCTGTGACAAAAGAGCAACAGCAAACAGAGAGAAAATCAATTGATAGAGAATTTGAAGCACCAAGCGATAAAGATATGGATGTTGTACCTTGGATTTTTAGTAAAATGATTCTTTTATATCGAACTGATAAAAATAATGTGACAACATTAATCGGAGCATCCGAATGGGATTACGCAATTTTGAACCGTACACATGAATACGATGTTATGGACAATGCAAAGAAAAAAGTAACAACAGGAGGAGAGCGTTAAAATGGCAACTTGGACTTTTTCGTTAATGATTACAAATGCAACAGATCGTGAATTAGAAGTTTTTCATAAGCAACGAACTTGGGGTATTTGGAATACAGAGGATATTGAGGACAAGGAGCCTCTCAATGTTCCACCTAATACAACTATTCAGGCATTAGGCATTAAGGCTTCAACTGGACCTAATGGCTATGAATGTTCTTGCTCTTGGCGAGATAAGGTACCATCAGGTGAAAAATCCTATGGCACTATCTCACTATCATTAGATGTACCGCAAAAAAGTAAAAACAGAGCTGAATGCTTAGCGGATCATCAATTCCATATAGATAGCTGGGAAGACCTACCGGAAAAGGGTCATAACTTTGTGCGATCTATCATTGTAACAAATAAGAATTCCTAAGGACAATTAATTGATACTGGTAATGAAAAAAAGTGTGTGTGGTGATAATTATGAATCTAAATACATCCAATTTTTCTGACAAGGTGAATGTTTTTGATGATATAAGCTTACGCACAGCTACAGAAGAAGACCGAGCGATATTATATCGAATATTTGAGGAATCACGAATGGATTTAGCGTATATAGAGGATGAAAATGTAAGAAAAAGTATTGTACAACAACAATATGAGTTAGATAATGTGCAAACTAAAATAATGTTCCCAGGAGCAGAAAAGATAATTATTCAATATAAAGGGGAGCCAATAGGGAGATATAGTATAGATAAAACAAATAAAGACTATCGATTAATTTGGATAGGACTACTTCATGCGTGGAGACGCAAAGGTATTGGAAAGTATATTTTAAAATCCCTGATGAAGGAAGCATCTTATTATATTAAGGGCATAAATCTTGAAGTGGTTAAATTCAATACAGCAGCTTATCAATTATACGAAGAATTAGGATTTAAGTTTGTAATGGATAAAGAAACAACATATGAGATGTACTGGAGAAAATAAATTTAAAGGAGAGATATTTATGGAAGCATTTCTAGGCGTAATTTTACCTTGGGCAGGAACGTATGCCCCTAGGGGATGGTTGTTATGTAATGGACAACAATTACCAGTTAATCAATATCAAGCTTTGTATGCTGTAATTGGGTTCCAGTACGGAGGGGATGGAAAAACATATTTTAATCTGCCGAATCTTAATGGTCGGGTACCTGTAGGTGCTGATATGGGGGGACAAAGAGATGCGGGAATATCATCGTATTCAAATGGTAGTAATGGTGGAACAGAGCAGATTACTTTAAATATCAATAATTTACCAAAGCATAATCATACGTTTAGCAGTACAAGTAGTACGCTTAATAATGCCAAAGCTGTTGTTGCTATTCCTACTGTAAACAATGATGGTACATCGAATATTCCGGATAATACCAGTAATCTAGGAAAAGGCATGTCCAATGGTAGGGATGCCACTATTTATAGTAAGAATACATCCAATAGTACTCTTAAACCCTTTGATGCTCCCGTAACTGGTAACGTGGTAATAAATGGTGCAATAGGAGAGACAGGAAGTGGAACTTCATTTGATAATCGCCAACCATATTTAGCAGTGAACTATATTATTTGTATCGAAGGACTTTATCCTCAGAGACCTTAGTAATTAAGGGGCGTGTTATGATGAAAATATTTTCTAGGTTAAAGATAGGTATTCTGTGCATTTGTATGATAGTGTTAAATCTTTCTTCGATGACACTTGTTGAGGTTCCAACGGTTTCAGCAACTACATTTCCATCAAGCGAGGATTTTGAAAGTTGGGATGGTGGAAATAATGTTCCAAATCCAGTGGATATTAGGGATTGGACTTTATCATTAGTAAAAGAAGATGATTTACCAGATGAAAGTGCATACAATATTTATATGGATACCAATGGCGATTTCGGATTTGATATGCAGGGGGGTATTGGAAGAGCAACAAAACTAGTCATAAAGTCAAATAAAGGACCTTTCAAAATAAATAAATTAACACTACAAAGTGGAATTGAAAATTTTAATTCTTGGCAAATTGAAGGATATAGGAATAATGGATTTATTGAGGGAGCCAAAAAAACTATTAATATCGCATATCCTGCGTTGGAGGATATCGTCTTTACAGAATCGGAATGGCAAAATATTGATGAATTAAGAATAAGCCGTGTAGATAAAATTTCTGAAGTTTGGATTGGAATTTATAATATAGATGTAGATCAACCGATTACAGGTTCGGTAGATTCTATACCTCCTACATTAATAGATGGTAGCATAACTACTACAAACCTTAGCTCAAAAAGTGTAACGCTAAATTGGTTAACTGCAACTGACAATATTACTTCTACAGAAGATTTGGAGTATCAAGTCTATCAATCTATAAGTAATAATATTGATACGGTAAATAACATAGAGACAAATGGGATTGCATTGGGAAATTATTCGAAGAATACTGTAACGCGTGATATTTCAGGGCTATTACCAAATGTAAATTACTATTTTAATGTCATTGTTAAGGATGCAGCAGGAAATAAAACAGCCTATACTATGGTGAATGTAACTACACTTAATGAATATTCTGTAAGTTTTAATGTGGATGGAGGAAGTACTGTTGCTGCGCAAACTGTAGCTCATGGAAAGAAAGCGACAGAACCACTATCAGCGCCAACAAAGGCAAACTATACATTTGGTGGCTGGTACACAAGCAGTGCCATGGATACGCCATTTAATTTTAACAATGCCATCACAGGAGACACGATCGTCTATGCAAAATGGAATCCAGTGACGTATACAGTGAGCTTTAATGTGGATGGAGGAAGTGCAGTCGCTTCACAAACAATAGCCCATGGAGAGAAAGCGACAGAGCCAGTATCACCGCCAACAAAGGCAAACCATACATTTGGTGGCTGGTACACAAGCAGTGCCGTAGATACGCCATTTAATTTTAACAATGCCATCACAGGAGACACAATCGTCTATGCAAAATGGAATCCAGTGACGTATACGGTGAGCTTTAATGTAGATGGAGGAAGTGCAGTCACACCGCAAGCTATAGCCCATGGAGGGAAAGCGACAGAGCCAGTATCACCGCCAACAAAGGCAAACCATGCATTTGGTGGCTGGTACACAAGCAGTGCCATGGATACGCCATTTAATTTTAACAATGCCATCACAGGAGACACAGTCGTCTATGCAAAATGGAATCCAGTGACGTATACAGTGAGCTTTAATGTGGATGGAGGAAGTACTGTTACTTCGAAAACAATAGCCCATGGAGAGAAAGCAACCGAGCCGACATCAGCACCAACAAAAGCAAACCATACATTTGGTGGCTGGTACACAAGCAGTGCCATGGATACGCCATTTAATTTTAACAATGCCATCACAGGAGACATAGTCGTCTATGCAAAATGGAATCCAGTGAAGTATACGGTGAGCTTTGGTGTAGCTGGAGGAAGTGCCGTATCTAATCAAACGGTGGATCATGGAGGAAAAGCAAGCCATCCGACGCCAGCGCCAACAAAAGCGGGTTATACATTCGATGGCTGGTATACAAGTAATGCCTACACAACACCATTTGATTTTGACAGTGTAATTACAGTAGACACAACGATTTATGCAAAATGGAACCCTGTGACTGTGACGCATACAGTGAGCTTTGATGTAGCTGGAGGAAGTACCGTATCGAATCAAACGATAGATCATGGGAAAAAAGCAAGTCAGCCGACGCCAGCGCCAACAAAAGCGGGTTATGCATTCGATGGCTGGTATACAAGTAATGCCTACACAACACCGTCTGATTTTGACAGTGTAATTACAGCAGACACAACGATCTATGCAAAATGGAATCCTGTGACTGTGATGCATACAGTGAGCTTTGATGTAGCTGGAGGAAGTACCGTATCGAATCAAACGATAGATCATGGGGAAAAAGCAAGTCAGCCGACGCCAGCGCCAACAAAAGCGCGTCATACATTCGATGGCTGGTATACAAGTAATGCCTACACAACACCATTTGATT